>JAOXSC010000006.1 GCA_025800215.1 Marinibacterium sp. | reverse complement strand
GCCCGACAGCGGCCCGCGCCCTTCGCGCAGGTTGATGCGCACGGCACTGGCCACGCCGCGCGGGCTGACCCCGAAATGGCGGTAGAACCGTTTGTCTTCGGTGGCGATGATCGCGTTCTTAAGGTTGGGCGACACGGTATCGGCCGTCACCACCCCGCCGAACTGATCACCGCGCCAGGCGAAGACCTCGCCATTGCGATCCAGCAGCGTCACCGAGCCCCGCGACCGGCCATCCAGAAGCGTCTCGTAGGCGGGCAGCGTGGAATAGGTATAACCCACGGCCCCCGCGATGATCAGCCCGATCACCAGCGCCACGCGCCACGAAAAGCCCCAGATCAGGCGCAGGATGCCCCGGATGATCCCACCAAAGAACCCGAAGATCCGCCCGAAGACCCCACCGCCGGACCCGCCGCCCCGTCTGGCCCCGCTTTTGCGGGCCGGCTTGCGGGCGGGTTTGCGTTTGGCTGCAGGCTTGGCTTTGCGCTTGGTCGGCGCCTTGGCCGCAGCATTGGACGGCCTGCGCTGCGTCGCATAGCGACGGTCCGCCCGAAGCGGCGGTTTTTTGCGTGATGAATCGCTCATGTCGGACCCTGCCCGGCCTTGGTGTTTTGCCCAAGATAGCCTCTTCGGGCGCGATTGTTGAGACGTCTCACCGCCCCGATCGCGTAATCTGCGATTCAGTATTGCCCAATAATTATGCGCGCGAAGTCTGTCGCACAATTTTTGTGCGCCCGCACCCCTTCGATGGTGCGAAACGCAGCGCACTGCGTTTTCAATCCATGCCGAACCGGCCTTTTCTAGCACCCATACCGCAGGCGCAGAGCCTGCTCAGATCCAAGGGGACAGAGGTGAAACTCATTATCGCAACCATCAAGCCGTTCAAACTGGAGGAGGTGCGCGAAGCGCTCACCGAGGCCGGTGTGCGCGGCATGAGCGTGACCGAAATCAAGGGGTTCGGCTCGCAGGCCGGCCACACCGAAATCTACCGCGGAGCCGAATACGCTGTGAATTTCGTGCCCAAGGTGAAGCTTGAACTCGTCGTGTCTGACGCCATGACCGACCAGGTGATGGATACCATCGCCAAGGCCGCCCACACCGGCAAGATCGGCGACGGCAAGATTTTCGTGCTCGACGTCCAGCAGGCCCTGCGCGTGCGCACCGGCGAAACCGACGAAGACGCGCTGTGATCGCGGGTTAAGGACAACAGGATACCCATCATGAAACTTAAATCCCTTCTTTCCACGGCGGCGCTTCTGACAGTGTTCCCCGCCGCTGCATTTGCAAACGATCCGCCGTCGTCGATGGAAGACGTTGGCTATATTTTCACCACCCTTCTGTTCCTGATGGCCGGGTTCCTGGTCTTCTTCATGGCCGCGGGCTTTGCGATGCTCGAAGGCGGCCTGGTGCGGTCCAAGAACGTTGCCATGCAGATGACCAAGAACGTGGCGCTGTTTTCCATCGCCGCGCTGATGTACTGGCTGATCGGCTTCAACCTGATGTATCCCGGCGACTGGATCGCTCCGGGCTTCCTGGGCCAGATCTTTGGCACCATGACCTGGCTCGAGCCGGTGGGTCTGGCATCGGCAGACGCGTCGCTTGACTATGCATCGGTCGGGTCGGACTTCTTCTTCCAGCTGGTCTTTGTTGCCGCCACCGCGTCGATCGTGTCGGGTGCGCTGGCCGAGCGGATCAAGCTGTGGCCCTTCCTGGCTTTCGTGGTCGTGCTGACCGGTATCATGTACCCGATCTCGGGGTCGTGGCAGTGGGGCGGCGGCTGGCTGTCCGAAGCCGGCTTCTCGGACTTCGCCGGTTCGACCGTCGTGCACTCGGTCGGTGGCTGGGCCGCTCTTGCCGGTGCCATCGTGCTGGGCCCGCGTCTGGGCAAATACAAGGACGGCCGCGTCAACCCGATGCCCGGTTCGAACCTGGCACTGGCCACGCTTGGCACGTTCATCCTGTGGCTGGGATGGTTCGGTTTCAATGGCGGCTCGCAGCTGGCCATGGGCACCGTGGGTGATGTGACCGACGTGTCGCGCATCTTTGCCAACACCAACATGGCTGCCGCTTCGGGTGCCGTTGCTGCCCTGATCCTGACCCAGGTGATGTTCGGCAAGGTCGACCTGACCATGGTTCTGAACGGCGCACTGGCCGGTCTGGTGTCGATCACCGCAGAACCTCTGGCCCCCACCCTGCTGCAGGCTCTGTGGATCGGTGGCATCGGCGGCGTGATCGTGGTCTTCGCGGTCCCGATGCTCGACAAGCTGAAAATCGACGACGTGGTCGGCGCCATCCCGGTGCACCTCGTGGCCGGTATCTGGGGCACCATCGCGGTGATCTTCTCGACCGAAGCCAGCCTGAGCATCCAGCTCATGGGCATCGCGGCCTACGGCGTGTTCACCTTTGTTGCCTCGCTGGTCGTGTGGCTGCTGTTCAAGGCGATCTTCGGCATCCGCGTCAGCGAAGACGAAGAGCTTGAAGGCCTCGACAAGGCCGAGCTGGGCATGGAAGCCTATCCCGAATTTGCCAAAGGCTGATCTTCCTTCCATCAGTCTGAACCTTGCCCGGGCGTTCGCGCCCGGGCTCTTTTTTTGGGTGGTTGTTCGCGCCCTGATCCCGACCTGCGGACCAAAAAAGACGGGCGCGGTGAAAACCGCGCCCGTCTTTTTTCGGATCAGGAATACCCCCGAGGGATCAGATCGCCATCAGATCCCCGTGGCGATGATCGCATCGGCCAGCACCGGGATCGTCCGTGCATTGAGCCCCGCGATATTCAGCCGGCTGTCGCCCACCATATAGACGCCGTGATCTTCCTTGAGCTTGGCCACCAGTTCAGGCGCCGCACCAAGGCGCGAGAACATGCCACGGTGCTGGGCCAGGAACGCAAACCGGTCCGAGCCCGCGCGCTGCTGCAGGGCATCTGCAAGCTGCGTGCGCAGATCCAGCATCGACAGGCGAACCTCTTCCAGCTCGGCCATCCAGTCGGCGCGCAGAGCGTCATCGGTGAGGATCGTGGTCACCACCCGCGCCCCGTGATCAGGCGGGAAAGAAAAGTTCTGGCGGTTTAGAAACGCCAGCGTGTCGCTGTTCAGCGGAGTCTGCGCGCTGTTGGCCGAGATTGCCATCAGCAGGCCGGTGCGTTCACGGTAGATGCCGAAATTCTTCGAGCACGAGGCCGCGATCAGACATTCGGGCACCGACGAGGCCACCAGACGGGTCGCCGCCGCGTCCTGTTCCAGCCCGTCGCCAAAGCCCTGATAGGCAATGTCGATCATCGGGATCAGGCCGTTCTTGTTGATCAGGTCGATCACCACCTGCCATTCCACGGCGTTCAGGTTCGCCCCGGTGGGGTTGTGACAGCAGCCATGCAGCAGCACCACATCACCGGGCCGCGCCTGCCCCAGATCGGCGATCATGCCGTCGAAATCCACGCCGCGCGTGTCGCTGTCGAAATAGCGGTAGGCCACGGTTTCGATGTCCAGATATTTCAGGATCGACAGGTGGTTGGGCCAGGTCGGGTTCGACACAAAGACCCGCGCCTGCGGATTGGCCATGCGGATCAGCTCGAACGCCTGACGCACCGCGCCGGTGCCGCCGGGGGTGGCGGCTGCGGCGATGCTGTCGCGGGCCACGGCACCGCCCAGAACCAGGCTGATCATCGCGTCCGAATAGGCCGGGTCACCCAGCAGACCAGTATAGGCCTTGGTGGTCTGGGTTTCGATCAGGCGGGCTTCGGCGGCCTTGACCGCGCGCATCACCGGGGTGACACCGTCGGCATTGCGGTACACGCCCACACCCAGGTCGATCTTGTCCGTGCGCGGATCGGCCCGGAACTCGGCCATCAGGGCCAGGATCTTGTCGGCAGGTTGCGGTTTCAGGGCGTCAAACATCAGTCATCTCCGGTGGCAACTGGAAGGGTCGGGAAAGCGCCCCATTCGGACCAGGATCCGTCATAGAGCGCGACATCGCTCTTGCCCAGGCGCGCAAGCGCCAGGCTGAGCACCGCCGCCGTCACCCCCGACCCGCAGGAGGTGATGGCGGGTTTGGTCAGATCGACGCCGGCCGCCTGAAAGATCGCGCGCAGGGCGTCTGGGTCTTTCATCGTGGCATCGTCATTGAGCAGCGTGGTGAAGGGCACGTTCTTCGAGCCCGGAATATGGCCGCTGCGCAGCCCTTCGCGCGGTTCGGGCGCGTCACCGCGAAACCGGTCGGCGGCGCGGGCGTCGATGATGTCGGTATCGCCCAGCTTGGCGGCTGCCGACACCTGGGTCACGTCGCGCACCAGGTGGTTCTGCACCCGCACGGTCATGTGCCGGTCGCGGATCACGGGGGGCAGGTCTTCGATCGGGTGGCCTTCGGCCTGCCATTTGGGCAGCCCGCCATCGAGCACGGCGATATTGTCCTGCCCCATGAGCCGGAAGAGCCACCACACCCGTGCCGCGGACATCAGCCCGGCCCCGTCATAGACCACGACCTGATGGCCATCGCCCACGCCCATGGCGCGCATGCGGGACATGAATTTTTCCACCGGCGGCGCCATATGGGGCAGATCGGAGCGGTGGTCAGAGATGTCGTCGATGTCAAAGAATCGCGCGCCGGGAATGTGGGCGGCGTCATATTCGGCCTTGGGGTCGCGCCCCATGGCGGGCAGGTACCACGAGCCATCGAGCACTCTCAGATCGGGATCCTTGAGATGTGCGGCCAGCCAGTTGGTGGAAACCAGTGTCTTGGGATCGTCCTGCATCAGCCCATTCCTCGCGCAAACCTGATTTCACCTAGCCGGAGCGGCGGTGTGACGCAAGCGGGGTGAGCGGTTTCGCCGCCTCTGGCGGCGACGGGGCAAGGGGGCTCTGCCCCCTCTGGCTGCGCCATTCACCCCCGAGGTATTTCGG
>JAOXSC010000017.1 GCA_025800215.1 Marinibacterium sp. | reverse complement strand
CCGAGATCTGCGGCCGGATCTGCCCGCAGGACCGCCTGTGCGAAGGCAATTGCGTGATCGAGCAGTCGGGCCATGGCACCGTGACCATCGGCTCGGTCGAAAAATACATCACCGATACCGCCTGGGAAGAAGGCTGGGTCGCCCCCGTCATGCCGGCGGCCGAACGCAGCGAAAGCGTGGGCATCATCGGTGCGGGCCCCGGCGGGCTGGCAGCGGCGGACATGCTGCGCCGCGCCGGTGTGCAGGTCACCGTTTATGACCGCTATGACCGCGCAGGCGGGCTGCTGACCTATGGCATCCCCGGCTTCAAGCTGGAAAAGGACGTGGTCATGCGCCGCAACGCGCAGCTGGAACAGGCTGGCGTGCGCATGGTACTGAACTGCAATGTGGGTCAGGACATCACCTTTGAGCAGATCCGCGAACAGCATGACGCGGTGATCATCGCCACCGGTGTCTACAAATCGCGCGACCTGCAGATGCCGGGCAGCGGGCTGGCGGGCATCGAAAAGGCGATCGACTATCTGACCGCGTCCAACAAGCAGAGCTTTGGCGACCGGGTCGAAGATTTCGACAATGGCCGTCTGGATGCGTCGGGCAAGAAAGTTGTGGTCATCGGCGGTGGCGACACCGCGATGGACTGCGTGCGCACCGCGATCCGTCAGGGGGCCGAGGCGGTCACCTGCCTGTATCGTCGTGACCGGGCCAACATGCCGGGCAGTCAGCGCGAAACCAACAATGCCGAAGAAGAAGGCGTTGTCTTTGAATGGCTGAGCGCGCCCAAGGGCTTTACCGGCGACGACAAGGTCACCGGTGTTATGGTCCAAAAGATGCGTCTGGGCGCCCCCGACGCCACCGGCCGCCAGTCGCCCGAGGTGATCGAAGGCGCAGATTACGTGGCCGAGGCCGATCTGGTGATCAAGGCGCTTGGCTTTGAGCCCGAAGATCTGCCCAGCCTCTTTGGTCAGCCCGAACTGGCGGTGACCCGCTGGGGCACGGTCAAGGCGGAATTCCAGACCGGGGCCACCGAAATGGACGGCGTCTATGCGGTGGGTGACATCGTGCGCGGCGCCTCGCTGGTGGTGTGGGCGATCCGCGACGGGCGCGACTGCGCCGACGCGATCCTGGCCCGGTTCGACGCCGCCGCCGCAATCGCTGCGGAATAAGCAGGCCCGGCCATGACCGACACGCTGCACCATCAGGGCCAGTGCCTGTGCGGCGCGGTGACCGTTCGTGTCACCGCGGCGCTGCGGGGTATGGATGCCTGCCACTGCGACGCCTGTCGGCGCAGCACGGGTGGCGGCCCCTTCCTGGGGATGGCCGTGCCCAAGTCGGCGGTGCAGTTCGGCGGGCAGGACCAGATCGGGGTCTATCGCTCGTCCGCCCATGCCGAGCGCGGGTTCTGCCGGATCTGCGGATCGGCCCTGTTTTTCCGCATGGCGGGGGATGCGACGTCCGACAATCTCAGCCTGTGCCCCGGTCTGCTGGACGGGGACGCGGATCTGACCGTCGTTTCGGAAATGTTCATCGACGCCAAACCCGATTACTACGCGCTTGCGGGCGACCATCCCCGGATCACCGGGGCCGAGGCCGCCGCGAAGTTGCAGGACTTTTTGCGGACGCGCCGCGACAGTGCCGGAGACCGGCCATGACGCAGCGCTTCGTGACCCACACCCGCCCGGACGGCGCTGCCGTACCGGGCCACAGCAAGCCAATGACCAAAGCCGCGCGCCGCGCCGGTTTTGCCATCTCGCCAGAAGGAGACCGCCAATGACCACATTCGACGCAGCCTGGGCCCAAGCCGAAGCGGAAAAGCGGAAATGGCTGGCCGAAAACGGCATGTATTCCGAAGCCGAAGAGCATTCCTCGTGCGGGGTGGGGCTCGTGGTGTCGATCGACGGCGCCAAAAGCCGCAAGGTGGTCGAAGCCGGGATCGACGCGCTCAAGGCGATCTGGCACCGGGGCGCGGTTGATGCCGATGGCAAGACCGGCGATGGCGCGGGCATCCATGTCGAGATCCCGGTGCCGTTCTTCTATGATCAGATTAAGCGTACCGGCCACGAACCCCGGCGCGATGAATACATGGCTGTTGGTCAGGTGTTCCTGCCGCGCAACGATTTCGGTGCGCAGGAGATGTGCCGGACCATCGTTGAGACCGAGATCCTGCGCAAAGGCTACTATATCTATGGCTGGCGCCACGTGCCGGTGGATACGTCGGTTCTGGGCGACAAGGCCAATGCCACCCGCCCCGAGATCGAACAG
>JAOXSC010000016.1 GCA_025800215.1 Marinibacterium sp. | reverse complement strand
AGACCGAGCGCAACAACCCGGAAAAAGCCAAGCCCGGCAAGAAAGCCCAGGAGCGTCTGGAAGAAAAAGCCGCCGCCGCTGCCGAAGCCGCTGCCGAGGCCGAAGCGCCCGCAGAAGAGGATGCGGCGGAGTAATCCGCCCACCCCGCGATGCTGCCCGGACTGGGGCTCTTTCGCCGCTTCATGACCCTCGCCCTGATCGCCGCTGCGTTCTGGGCGGGGCTTCATGTGGCGCGCACCTCGCACGACACCCGCTGCCTTGACGCAGGTGGTCGGCCCGGGGCCGATGGTCTCTGCCGGGAGCTGACGTGAGCGCGCGGGTCTGCGTCGGTGCCGTCGCCGGATCCTTCGGCGTCAAGGGCGAGGTGCGGCTGAAAAGCTTCTGCGCCGAGGCCGAGGACATCGCGCGCTATGGGGCCCTTTCCGATGAAAAGGGCAGCCAGAGCTGGGACATCAAACTGACTCGCCCCGTCAAGGGCGGGTTTGCCGCGCGCCTTTCGGGCGTCACCACCAAAGAGGCCGCCGACAAGCTGCGCGGCACCCGCCTCTATGCCCCGCGCGAGGCGCTTCCGGACCTGCCGGATGACGAATTCTACCATGCCGATCTGATCGGCCTGACGCTCTATGACACCGGCGGCACCACCCTTGGCCGCGTCAAGGCGGTGCTGAACCACGGCGCGGGCGATCTGTTGGAAATTGCCATCAAGGGCGTCAACCAGCCGGTGCTTTTGCCCTTCACGCGCGCCCATGTGCCCACGGTCGATCTGACCAAAGGTCGGATCATTGCCGATCCGCCCGAGGGGCTTTTCCCGGACAAGACGCCGGAGTGAAACCGGATGCATCGGGCGAATCCCCTGCCCGCTCGCCATATGGGCATTCCGCCCGTTTCCCCGGCTAAACCCAAGTATTCCTGAGAAAAAACAGGTCCGTTCCGGCTCTTTCCTTTCCCAATCGGGCGTTCTAAGGTTCCTGTCAGGACAAAATGGTCCATCAGGGAGTTAAGATATGAAAAAACTACTTTTGGCATCTGCCGCCACGGCGCTTGTTGCGGGTGCGGCGCAGGCCGGCGGCCATGGCGAAGTCAAGATCGGCATCATCCTGGGCTACACCGGCCCGATCGAATCGCTCGTCGCCAACATGGGGCCTGCGGCCGAAATGGCCATGGCCGAGGTCACCGAAAGCGGCCTCCTCTTGGGCGGCGCCAAGGTCATGCCTGTGATCGGCGACTCGACCTGCGTCGACGCTGCTGCTGCCACTGCGGCGGCCGAACGTCTGATCACCTCGGACGGGGTCAAGGGAATCGTCGGCGGCGACTGCTCGGGCGTCACCGGTGCGATGCTGCAGAACGTGGCCGTGCCGAACGGCGTTGTCATGGTTTCGCCCTCGGCCACCTCGCCCGGCCTCAGCCACCAGAACAACGAAGACGAAGGCCTGTTCTTCCGCACCGCCCCGTCAGATGCCCGTCAGGGCGTCGTGATGACCGAAGTTCTGATGGAACTGGGCATCAAGGAAGTCGCGGTCACCTATACCAACAACGACTATGGCAAGGGGCTCGCCGACAGCTTCCAGGCCGCATTTGAAGAGGCCGGCGGCTCGATCACCATTTCGGCGGCACATGAAGACGGCAAGGCCGACTATTCGGCGGAAGTCGGCGCCCTGGCCTCGGCCGGCGGCGAACGTCTGGTGGTCGCAGGTTACGTCGACCAGGGCGGTGCCGGCATCGTGCGCGGCTCGCTCGACTCGGGTGCGTTTGATACGTTCCATTTCCCCGACGGCATGATCGGCACCGCGCTGGTCGAAACCTTCGGCTCGGAAATCGACGGATCGTCGGGTCAGCACCCCTCGCCGTCCGAGGAACTGGCAGCCAAGTTCACCGACCTGGTGGGCGGCAAGTTCGAAGCCACCTCGCCCTTCACGCCGGAAAGCTATGACGCCGCCGCCCTGATCATGCTGGCCATGCAGGCCGCAGGTTCGGCCGAGCCGGGCGACTACAAGGCCAAGATCATGGATGTGGCCAATGCGCCGGGCGAAAAGATCGGGGCCGGTGAACTGGCCAAAGGTCTGCAGATCCTCGCCGATGGCGGTGACATCGACTATGTCGGCGCCACCGATGTGGAACTGATCGGCCCGGGCGAAGCCGCAGGCAACTACCGCGTTGTCGGCTTCGAAGGTGGCAAGGAAGTCACCGCAGGCCGCAAGTAACGGCAAGTGAAACGCGAGCGGCCCGGGGCACCCCCCGGGCCGTTTTGCAACCAAAAGGGGGCGGGGCATGATCCGGGTAGAGGACCTGCACAAGCATTTCGGGGGATTCCATGCGGTCGACGGGGCGACCCTGGAAATCGCGCCGGGATCGATCACCGGGCTGATCGGACCGAACGGCGCGGGAAAAACCACATTATTCAACGTGATCGCGGGCAACCTGCCGCCAACCAGCGGCAAGGTCTATATGGACGGCGAGGACATCACCGGCCTTCCGCCCCATGAATTGTTCCACAAGGGGCTCTTGCGCACCTTCCAGATCGCGCATGAGTTTTCCTCGATGACGGTGCGCGAAAACCTGATGATGGTGCCGGGCGACCAACGGGGCGAGACCCTGTGGAACGCCTGGTTCAAACGCGGCCAGATCGCCGAGGACGAACGTGCGCTGTTGCAGAAAGCCGATGAAGTTCTTGATTTCCTGACGATTTCCCATCTCAAGGATGAAAAGGCCGGCAACCTCTCAGGCGGCCAGAAGAAGCTTCTGGAACTGGGGCGCACCATGATGGTCGACGCCCGCATCGTGTTTCTCGACGAGGTCGGCGCAGGCGTGAACCGCACCCTACTGAACACCATCGGCGACGCGATCATCCGGCTCAACAAAGAGCGCGGCTATACCTTCGTCGTCATCGAACACGACATGGATTTCATCGGCCGCCTTTGCGATCCCGTCATCTGCATGGCCGAAGGCAAGAAGCTGGCCGAAGGCACGCTGGCCGAGATCAAGGCCAACGAACAGGTGATCGAGGCCTATCTGGGCACCGGGCTGAAGAACAAGGCAAAAGCGGAGGCCGAGGCGTGAGCAACCCCTATCAGGACGACCGCGGCAACAAGGATGCCTCCGTCACCAATCCGAAACCGTCCGGTGGCTTCAAGGCCGCGCCGGGCACCGGACACCCGGAACACAATGCCGATGCCTTTCTGATCGGCGACAACATGACCGGCGGCTATGGCAAGGGGGCCGACATCCTCCATTCCTGCACCATCGCCGTGAACAAGGGCGAAATCGCGGTGATCGTTGGCCCCAACGGGGCGGGCAAGTCAACGGGCATGAAGGCGGTCTTCGGCATGCTGAACCTGCGCGAAGGCTCGGTCCGGCTCGATGGCGAGGATATCACCAGCCTGACCCCCCAGGACCGGGTGGCGAAGGGCATGGGCTTCGTTCCCCAGACCTCGAACATCTTCACCTCGATGACGGTGGAGGAGAACCTGGAGATGGGGGCGTTTCTTCGCCGCGACGACATTTCCGAGACGATGGAGCAGGTCTACACCCTCTTCCCCATCCTCAAGGACAAGCGCCGTCAGGCGGCGGGCGAGCTTTCGGGCGGTCAGCGCCAACAGGTGGCCGTGGGCCGGGCGCTGATGACCCAGCCCAAGGTTCTGATGCTGGACGAACCCACCGCCGGGGTCAGCCCGATCGTGATGGATGAACTTTTCGACCGGATCATCGAAGTGGCCCGCACCGGCATTTCCATCCTGATGGTGGAACAGAACGCGCGGCAAGCGCTTGAAATCGCCGACAAAGGCTATGTGCTGGTGCAGGGCCGAAATGCCTATACCGACACCGGCCGCGCGCTTCTGGAAGACCCGGACGTCCGCAAATCTTTCCTGGGGGGCTGAGCACATGACCACCCGGACAACACTTGCAGGGGGGACACAATGGACCTGCTGAACGCCCTCGTGGCCCTTCTCAACTTCGTCATCGTGCCCGCCACCGCCTATGGGGCGCAGCTTGCCCTTGGCGCCCTTGGCGTGACGCTGATCTACGGCATCCTGCGCTTTTCCAACTTCGCCCATGGCGACACCATGGCCTTTGGCACCATGGTGACGATCCTGTTCACCTGGTGGTTCCAGTCCATGGGCATCAGCTTTGGCCCGCTGCCCACCGCGCTGCTGGCCCTGCCCTTCGGGATCCTGGGCTGCATGGCGCTGGTGCTGGTGACGGACCGCATGGTGTACCGGTTCTACCGCGAACAAAAGGCCAAGCCGGTGATCCTGGTGATCGTGTCCATGGGCGTGATGTTCGTGATGAACGGGCTGGTGCGCTTTATCATCGGGCCCGATGACCAGCGCTTTGGCGATGGCGAACGCTTCATCATTTCGGCGCGTGATTTCAAGGCGATGACCGGCCTGCGCGAAGGGCTGGCGATCAAGACGTCCCAGGGCCTGACGGTCGTGGTTGCGGTGATCGCGGTGGCGCTGCTGTTCTGGTTCCTCAACCGCACGCGCACTGGTAAATCCATGCGCGCCTATTCCGACAACGAAGATCTGGCGCTGCTGTCGGGTATCAACCCCGAGCGGGTGGTGATGTACACTTGGCTGATCGTGGCGGCGCTGGCGACCGTGGCGGGCACGCTTTACGGGCTCGACAAGTCGTTCAAACCCTTCGTCTATTTCCAGCTTCTGCTGCCGATCTTTGCCGCCGCCATCGTGGGCGGCCTGGGCAATCCGCTGGGCGCCATCGCGGGCGGCTTTGTCATCGCCTTTTCCGAGGTGACGATCACCTATGCCTGGAAAAAGATCGCGCGCTATCTGCTGCCGGATCACCTTGATCCGGACGGGTTGGTGCAGCTTCTGAGCACGGATTACAAATTTGCGGTCAGCTTCGTGATCCTGCTGATCGTGCTGCTGTTCCGCCCCACGGGCCTCTTCAAGGGGAAATCGGTATGAACGAGACTGTGAAAAACACCGGGCTCTTTGCGCTGGTGGGCACGCTGATCGTGCTGACGGGCGTGCTGCAGGGGTGGAACGCGGCGCTGACGATCCTCAATATGGGGCTGATTTCGGCGATCATGGCCATTGGCGTGAACCTGCAATGGGGCTTTGCGGGCCTGTTCAATGTGGGCGTCATGGGCTTTGTGGCGCTTGGCGGGCTGGGGGCGGTGCTGGTGTCCATGGACCCGGTGAACGACGCCTGGGCCGCAGGCGGTATGGGCATCGTGCTGGCGCTGCTGCTGGGGGCGGCCACCGTGGTGGCGGCGGTGATGGCCCATCGCAAACTGCCCGCCGGACGCGCGCGCGGCTTGATCGTCGCGGCCATTCTGGTCGGCGGCTTCTTTGCCTACCGGGCAGTGTTTGATCCAGCGGTGCAATCGGTCGAGGCGGTGAACCCCGCGCTCGAAGGATACCTGGGCGGGCTTGGCCTGCCGGTACTGCTGGCCTGGCCTGCGGGCGGTCTGCTGGCTGCAGGTGCGGCCTGGCTGATCGGCAAGACGGCGCTTGGGCTGCGGTCGGATTATCTGGCCATCGCCACGCTGGGCATCGCCGAGATCATCATTGCGGTGCTCAAGAACGAAGACTGGCTGGCGCGCGGCGTGAAGAACGTCATCGGCCTGCCCCGCCCCGTTCCTTATGAGATCGACCTGCAGAACGATCCGGGCTTTGTTACGCGCGCGGCCGAGCTGGGGTTCGATCCGGTCACCGCATCGACGCTCTATGTCAAAACCGGGTATGCACTGCTGTTTCTTGCCGTGCTGCTGTTGGTGCTGACCATGGCCCAACTGGCGCTGCGCAGCCCCTGGGGCCGGATGATGCGCGCGATCCGCGACAACGAAGTCGCCGCCCGCGCCATGGGCAAGGATGTCACCCGCCGCCATCTGCAGATCTTCGTTCTGGGATCCGCTGTCTGCGGGATTGCCGGGGCGATGATGACCACGCTGGACAGCCAGCTGACACCGGGCACCTACAACCCGCTGCGCTTTACCTTTCTGGTCTGGGTGATGGTGATCGTCGGTGGATCGGGCAACAATTTCGGCGCCGTTCTGGGCGGGATGCTGATCTGGTTCCTCTGGGTGCAGGTCGAACCGCTGGGCGCGCTGCTGATGGATGTGATCACGCTTCCCATGGCCGATGACAGCCCGCTCAAGGCGCATCTGATCGACAGTGTCGCGCATATGCGGCTGTTGACCATGGGTGTGGTCATGTTGCTGATGCTACGGTTCAGCCCACGCGGGCTGATCCCCGAAAAATGACTCTGGCCTGCCCCGCATATCTGCGGGGCAGGATCCATCCGGGGTGCCTGAGCGCCCTGCTCTGATGGCCCGGCATCGGACCTGACGCACCCGCGCGTCACCGCACCCACACCCGCACAGAACCTTAACCTTTGGCTGCCATAGTCAGGGGGTCTCGCGCAGGCTCGACCCTGTGCGGGCTCTTCCTCCCTGTCAGACTGGCCGTGCCTTCGGGCACGGCTTTTTTTCGGGTCGTCCGCCGCCCCGCCGCATTTGCTCAAATCCCCGGCAGATGCAGAAGGAAGCCTGATCTTTCACGACCTTAGTTGTTGACCAGACTGCGCCCCTTTCGTAACCTCTGTGCATAACTAAGTCGGCCAGTCCGACGGGGAGAACCAAAAAAGACGTTTGAAAGGGGGCCCTTTTCGGCCTCCTTTCGCGCATGTGCATATCCTCTGATTTTCATCGCCCCATCCCCCTTGGTCGACCCGTTCTTTGGCGCTGACACCGGGCTGCCTTCGTGTTAGGCGAAGATGCGAAAAAAACAGAGCGGGTATAACATGCTGCGTCACCTTTCGATTCCCACCCTTGCCGCATTGGTGCTGAGCGCAGGCACAGCCTTTGCACAGGATCAGACCACCGAAACCCCGGCCGAAGACAGCGCACCTGCCGCCAGCACCGGGTTCGATCTGGGCGAGCCGGTCGATCAGGGCCCGCGTCCGGGCGAACGCTATGCCAAAGAGCAGTTCGGCGACTGGGACATGGCCTGCATCCGCACCGATGGCGTGAATGACCCGTGCTCGCTACTGCAGATTCTGGGCGATTCAGAAGGCAACGCGATTGCCGAAATCAGCCTCTTCCGCATCGGTGGCGGTGGTCAGGCGGTTGCAGGTGCAACCATCGTGGTGCCGCTGGAAACGCTGCTGCCTGCGCAGCTGGCGATTTCGGTCGATGGCGGCGCGGGCCGTCTTTACAACTATTCCTTCTGCAACCCGGTGGGCTGCGTCGCGCAGATCGGCCTGACCCAGGAAGACATCGACGCGTTCAAGCGCGGGCGCGAAGCCACGCTGAGCATCGTTGCCGCCGCACGCCCCGATGCGCCGATCCAGCTGACAATGTCGCTGACCGGCTTTACCGCGGGCTATGATCAGGTCGACGTGGTCGACAACTAAGGCCAAAGGTCGGGCGGGATCCCCGCCCGGCCCTTACACCCGTTTAAGTGCCAGCACCGCGTTCAGCCCGCCAAAGGCAAACGCATTGCTGAGCGCCACATCCACATCCGCCTCGCGCGCTTCGTTCGGCACAATGTCGAGCGCGCATTCGGGATCGGGCTCTTCATACCCGATGGTGGGCGCGATCACCCCGTCGCGCAGCGCCATGATGCAGGCCAGCAGCTCCACCGCGCCGGTGCCACCGATCAGGTGGCCATGCATGGATTTCGTGGACGACATCATCAGATTGTCCGCATGCGGCCCGAACACATCCGCCACGGCGGCGCATTCGGTCTTGTCATTGGCCGCCGTTCCGGTGCCATGCGCGTTGATATACCCCACACGGTCGGCCGCGATGCGGGCATCGGCCAGCGCCCCCGAAATGGCACGTGCCGCCCCCTGTTTCGATGGCATCACGATATCCGACGCATCCGACGACATGGCAAAGCCGATCACCTCGCACAGAATGTCGGCGCCGCGCGCGCGGGCGTGGTCGTAGTCTTCAAAGACAAAGACCCCCGCACCTTCGCCCTGCACCATCCCGTTGCGGTTGGCGCTGAACGGGCGGCAAGCGTCGCGCGACATCACGCGCAGTCCTTCCCACGCCTTGACGCCGCCAAAACACAGCATGGATTCCGACCCGCCCGTGATCATCGCCGGCGCCATGCCCGAGCGCACCATCTGGAACGCCTGCGCCATGGCATGGTTCGACGACGCGCAGGCGGTCGACACGGTAAAGGACGGGCCCTTGAGGTTGAATTCCATCGACACATGGCTGGCCGCAGCATTGTTCATCAGCTTGGGCACCACAAAGGGATGCACCCGGTTCTTGCCGTCCTCATAGACCGACCGGTAATTGTCGTCCCAGGTGCTGACCCCGCCGCCGGCCGTGCCCAGAACCACGCCCGAGCGCGCCGACAGGTCGCCCGAAAAGGTGATGCCGGATTGTTCGATCGCTTCGCGCGCCGCCGTCAGCGTGAACTGGGTGAACCGATCATAAAGCGTCATCTGCTGACGGTTGAAGCGGCCTTCGGCCTCGAACCCACGCACCTGCCCGCCAATGCGGATGCTCAGGCGTTCGACATCGCGAAAGTCGAGCTCGCCAATGCCACAGCGGCCCTCGCGCATCGCGTCGAGCGTATCGGGCACAGAATGACCGAGCGCGTTGATCGTCCCCGCGCCCGTGATCACCACACGTTTCATCACCCCGTCACGCCTGTTCGCGCACGAGACGGTCAATGCCCGCAATGATGCTCTTGACCGACGAAATGTCGAAATCGCTCTGATCGGGTTCGTTGGCGTTGAAGGGCACGGTGATGTCGAATGCCTCTTCAATGGCAAAGATGCTCTCGACCAGACCCATGCTGTCGATCCCCAGCTCTTCGAGCGTGCTGTCCAGCGTCACATCAGAGGGTTCGAGCACGGCCTGTTCGGCAATGATGCCGATGACCTTGTCCTCAATCTCGTTGGTGCTCATGCGCCTGGCCTCTCCTCATCGCAGCAGTTGCGGCAGATTTAGTGGCTTGCATCCGATTTGAAAACAGCCTTTCGCAGCGCCTCAACGTCGCGCATGAGGCGCGGCAGGCGGCGGGTGGCCTTGTAGATGTCCACGTGGTTGTCCATCTTGATCGCCGGATAGCCCAGCATCACACGCCCCGCAGGCACGTTCGACAGCACCTTGGTGCCGCCCCCCGTGATCACGCCGTCGCCGATAAAGAGATTGTCGGCCACCCCGGTCTGGCCACCCAGCACCACGTTGTTGCCGATCTCGACCGAGCCCGACACACCCGTGAGCCCGCACAGCAGGCAATCGCGCCCCACCCGCGTGTTGTGGCCCACATGTACAAGGTTATCGAGCTTGCTGCCGCTGCCGATCACGGTGTCGCGGATGGTGCCATTGTCGACGGTGGAATTGGCGCCCATTTCCACGTCATCGCCTACCGTGACGGCGCCCAGAGAATGGATGCGCAGCCACGTCTGGGCACGGGTTTCGCCTTCGGCCCCGAGCGAGGCGCGCGCCGCCTCGACCCCGGATGTTTCGGGCGTGACATAGGAAAACCCGTCCGCCCCCAGCCGCGCGCCGGGCTGGGCGCGGAACCGGTCCCCGATGGTGACGCGGGCACCGATGCTCACATGGTCGCGGATCACCGCGTCGCGCCCGATCTGCGCATCCATTCCGATGGTCACATGCGGCCCGATGCGGCAGCCTGCGCCGATGCGCACCCGCGCGCCGATCACCGCAAAGGGGCCAATGGCCACATCCGGCGCAATGTCGGCCGTGGGGTCGATCACGGCACTTGGGTGGATGCCATCGGCCAGCCCCTGACCGGGGTCGAACATGGCCGTCAGCCCCGACATCGCCAGGCGCGGGCGCGGCACCAGCACGGCGGCCTCAAGGCCAAAGCCCTGCCAGTCCGCGCCGTCCCACATCATGGCGGCGCGCGCGGATCCGGTGCTCAGCGTTTCGGCATATTTGGGCGCCATCGCCATGGCGATCTGGTCGGCACCGGCATCACCCGGTTCGGCCGCGCCCGTGATCTGGATGGACACGTCGCCCACGGCGGTGGCGCCCACCGCGTCGGCAATCTGCTGGATCGTATGGGTCAGTGGGGGCATGGGATCACTCGTGCTGCAAAGCTGTTGCAGACGGGCTTACCCCCCGGCGCGCGGCAATGCCACCCCTGCCGCAGCCAGCGCCGCCCCGATCGCCGCATCGCGCCCATAGACATCACGGCGGAATTCAAGCCCGCCACGCGGCGTGATCACCGCCGTGCGATAGATCAGGTGCACCGGCACCGGCTGGTCCAGATCCACCCGGCGTTCCTTTTCGGTGACCAGGATGGACTGGAAATAGCCTTCGGGATCATCCTGCTGCAGGGCCAGCAGCGCATAGGCAAAATCATACGGCTCATTCAGCCGGATGCAGCCATGGGAAAACGCCCGGCTTTCACGTGCGAACAGGGATTTCTGCGGCGTATCATGCAGATAGATGTTGTACTTGTTCGGAAACATGAACTTGACGCGGCCCAGGGCGTTGCGCTTGCCCGGCGGCTGGCGCATGGCATAGGGAAAGCTTCTGGCGCTGTAGGCGGCGAAATTGACCGCCCCGCGCGACACTTTGCGGCCCCGGCTGTCGGTGATTTCCAGATAGCTGTGGGCGTTGCGGTTGCGTTTCAGCTTGGGCAGATATTCCTTGGTGACGATGGATCTGGGCACATACCAGGTGGGGTTGATGACCATGTGGTCCATCACATCCGAAAACTCGGGCGTGCGCCGGTCATCAGTGTTCTTGCCGATGACCGAGCGGGTTTCATAGGTCAGCTTGCCATCATCCATGATCTGCGCGTGAAAATCGGTCAGGTTCACCTTGATATGGCGCGCACCCAGATCGCGGGGCAGCCAGCGTTCACGCTCCATTGCGACGACGACGGCGGCCAGCCTGTGATGGGCGCTGCGGTTGAGCTCGGCCAGCGTGCCGGGTCCGGCCACACCATCCGTTTCGAGCCCGTGGGCGGCCTGAAACGCCTGTACTGCCGATTGCATCGTGGCATCATAGTGTGCCGTAGGCGTGCGCCGCAGATAGCCCATCCTGACCAGCCGGTCGCGCAGCGCCACCACCGCCGGGCCGCTGTCACCGGGGCGCAGCGTGTCCGAGCGGACCGGGCGCCCCCAACCACCGCGCGCCACCACGCGTTCCAGCAACAGCTTGTGCTTCATCAATGCGCGATAATCGCTGCTTTGCGGCGCAAGCCCGGCCAGATACGCATGCGGATCGCCTGCCATCAGCCCCGCCACAAGATCCTGCCGGTCCGCATAGTCGATCTGGCGCACGATGCCGCTGTCGATCCGCGACGGGATCACGACACCGGTCTGAATGTCGCGCGCATAGCGCAGAAAGCTGCGGGTCATCGCCACATCAAGCGCGGCGCGCGCCTTGGGGTCATCTGCGGCCTTCAGATCGGCCTGCAGACCGGCCAGATCATAGCGTACCGCAGGCAGGCCGTGCAGATCGGCCCCGTCCAGCGCGGCGAACAATGCGGCGCGGCGGGCCTGATGTTCGGGCCCCGCACCGGTCCAGATCACGTCATAGCCACGGTTTCGGTAGATATCGGCCAGTTGCGCATCGCCGCGCAAGGCCTGCGCCATATGGACACGCGCGCCCATCTCCGCAGCCCCGCCCAGGCCGGGCAGTGCACCAAAAATCGCCATCGCACCGCAGAACAGCAGGGTCTTCCATCCGATCTGCATCCGCCTGTGCACGTCAAAATCCTTTCAAACAAATACGCTGGGGCCCACGTCTTGTCTCAGCAAAGGCCAAAGAAACCGTAACTGTCCATTCACAATCGCGCGGCCCTGCGGCTTGGGCACAGCCTGATGCGTCCCGGCATCATGTATTCCAGCATACCAGCCGGATGCGCAAAAACCTGCCTAAAGCGGACGTTAACCAACTGCGCATAGTGTTCTTTGTTGGAGCCTCCAAGCGGATATGCCATAGTAAATATCACTTGGGGGAATGTGGTGTTTTCGAGTAACATCACGGTGAGGCAGATAAAAAAAGCGTACGGGACAACGCAGAGGCTATGAGGCAGAACCTATCCACGGGCATGACCCGTCGCGCCCTGTTGGGCGCATTTGCAGCAACAACGATTGCCGCAGCTCCGACCTTCAGCAACGCCGCAGGCTTTCTGCGCGGGGGTGGTGATGTCCGCCGCCTGCGCATGTATTCGGGCCGCACGGGCGAGCGCATCGACATGATATATTGGATCGATGGCAAATATCTCAAGGACGCGGTGAAAGAAATCAATCACTTCATGCGTGATTGGCGGAACGGTCAGGTCAAATCCATCGACCTGCGCACGCTCGATATCATGGCGGCGGCGCACAACCTGCTGGATGCGGACGAACCCTATATGCTGCTGTCGGGCTATCGCAGCCCGCAGACCAATGCCGCCCTGCGCGCACGATCCAAAGGTGTGGCCAAGAATTCGCTGCACATGAAAGGTCAGGCCGCCGACCTGCGCCTGAATTCGCGCAGCGTGCGCCAGATCGCCCGCGCCGCAGCCTCGTGCCGGGCCGGTGGCGTCGGCAGCTATTCGCGGTCGAACTTCGTACACATGGATTGCGGCGCCGTGCGCAGCTGGGGGCGCTGATCCCTGCCAGTCCTGTCCTTGCGGGGTCTCGGTGGCCCCGATTGGGCCTGACCTCGCGCCCTGCTGCTTATCTCTGTTAGCGGTATCATAGTTCCGATTTTCCCGATATGGTCGCTGCGACTCAGCCAAGAGGAGCCGACCGCATGGCCCTGCATTCGAAACTGCGCGACGTGACCGACCGTATCATTGACCGGTCCGCGCAGACCCGGGCGCTTTATCTTGATCGCATGCGCGACGCCGCCCGCAAGGGCCCCGCGCGCGCGCACCTGTCATGCAGCGGTCAGGCCCATGCCTATGCCGGCGCGGGCACGGACCAAAGCGCGCTGGCCACGGGCAGCGCTGGTCACCTCGGCATCGTGACGTCCTATAATGACATGCTGTCGGCTCATCAGCCGTTCGAGCGTTTTCCCGATCTGATCCGTGCCGCCGCCCGCGCCGCCGGGGGCACCGCGCAGGTTGCGGGCGGCGTGCCTGCCATGTGCGACGGCGTCACCCAGGGCGAAGCGGGGATGGAGCTGAGCCTGTTTTCGCGCGACGTGATCGCGCTGGCCGCAGGCGTGGCCCTGAGCCACAACACCTTTGATGCGGCGGTGTTTCTGGGGGTCTGCGACAAGATCGTGCCGGGGCTGGTGATCGCCGCCCAGAGCTTTGGCCATCTCCCCATCGTCTTTCTGCCCGCAGGCCCGATGACATCCGGTCTGCCCAATGACGAGAAGGCCAAGATCCGACAGCAATTTGCCGCGGGCGAGGTCGCGCGCGATGCGCTGATGGCGGCCGAGATGGCGGCCTATCACGGGCCGGGCACCTGCACCTTTTACGGCACTGCAAACACCAATCAGATGCTGATGGAGTTCATGGGCCTGCACCTGCCCGGATCCAGCTTTGTGAACCCCAACACGCCCCTGCGCGACGCGCTGACGCAAGACGGCGCGCGCCAGGCGCTGGCCAATTCGGCGCTTGGCAATGCCTATCGGCCGACCTGCGAGATCCTTGATGAAAAGGCCTTTGTGAACGGGATTGTGGGGCTCAACGCGACGGGCGGTTCGACCAATCTGCTGATCCATCTGGTGGCGATGGCGCGGGCGGGCGGGATCATTCTGGACTGGCAGGATTTCAGCGACCTGTCGGACATCACGCCGCTGATGGCGCGGGTCTATCCCAATGGTCTGGCGGATGTGAACCATTTCCACGCCGCCGGCGGGCTGGGCTACATGATCGGCGATCTGCTGGATGCGGGCCTGCTGCACCCCGACACGCGGACCGTCGTGGGCGACGGGCTTGCGCAGTACACGACCGAGCCCAAGCTGCAAGGCGACACGCTGCACTGGCAGCCGGGTCCGCGCGACAGCCTGAATGACAAGATCCTGCGCCCCGCTACGGATCCATTCCAGCCCACCGGCGGGCTGAAACGGCTGACCGGCAATATCGGCACGGCGGTGATGAAGGTGTCGGCCGTCGCCCCCGCGCATCAGGTGGTCGAAGCCCCGGCCCGCGTCTTTCACGATCAGGAGGCCGTCAAAGCCGCCTTCAAAGCCGGGGAATTCACCGGTGATGTGGTGGTGGTGGTGCGCTTTCAGGGGCCCAAATCCAAGGGCATGCCCGAATTGCACAGCCTGACACCGCTGCTGTCGATCCTGCAGGGGCGCGGGCAGCAGGTGGCGCTGGTGACCGATGGGCGCATGTCGGGGGCATCGGGCAAGGTGCCCGCCGCCATCCATGTGTCACCCGAAGCGCTGGATGGCGGCCTGATCGCGCGGCTGCGCGACGGCGATCTGCTGCGCGTGGATGCCACCACCGGCACGCTTGCGGTGCTGACCGATGGCGTCGCCCTGCGCCCGCCCGCCCAGGCCGATCTGTCGGCCAACAGCTTTGGCACCGGGCGCGAGCTGTTTTCCACGTTCCGCGACCGGGTCGGATCGGCCGATACCGGCGCCAGCATTTTCGGAGACTGACCCATGACCCCCAAGGATGCGAGCCGCCGCACCCGCGAGATCTGCAGGCTGGCCCCGATCGTGCCGGTGCTGGTGCTGGATGACGCCGCCCATGCCGCCCCGCTGGCACGGGCCCTGATCGCGGGCGGGTTGCCCGCGCTCGAAGTCACGCTGCGCACACCCGCCGCGCTGGATGCGATCCGCGCCATGGCGCAGGTGCCCGGCGGCGTGGTGGGCGCCGGCACGCTGATCACCCCCGATGATGTGCGCGCGGCCAAGGCCGCGGGCGCGCAATTCGGCGTGTCACCGGGCGCGACCGACGCGCTGATCGCCGCCTGCGAGGCCGAAGACCTGCCACTGCTCCCTGGCGCGGCCACCGCGACCGAAGCGATGGGGCTGCTGGCGCGCGGCTATGACATGCTGAAATTCTTTCCCGCCGAAGCCTCGGGCGGGGCACCTGCCCTGCGCGCCATCGGCGCGCCGCTGCCGCAGATCGGGTTCTGCCCCACTGGCGGCGTCAGCCCCGCCAATGCGCGCAGCTATCTGGATCTGCCCAATGTGGTCTGTGCAGGGGGCAGCTGGGTGGCGCCGAAGGATCGGATGCAGGCGGGGGACTGGGCGGGGATCGAAACGCTGGCGCGCGCGGCGACGGCCCTCTGACCGGCGCGCTCAGACGAACCGGTTGACGTAGTTTTCCAACCGCTCCTGCGCGCCTGATCGCGGCTGGGGATCCACGGCGCCCGACAGGACCCGGTCAAAGATCGTGTCGAAATCGCTTTGCAGCATGGCCTGCGCCTCGGGGCTGTCCCAGCCCGCATAGCGGTCGGCCAGCGCGGCCTCCAGCCCGCCATCTTCGATCATCGCCAGGGCCGCCTTGAACCCGCGCGCGCAGACATCCATCGCGCCGGCATGCGCCGCAATCAGATCGCGCGCATCCAGTGACTGGCGCCGCAGCTTGGCGTCGAAATTGGTGCCGCCGCTGGTCAGCCCCCCGGCCCTGAGGATGTGGTAATAGGTCAGCGCGACCTCGGGCACGTTGTTGGGGAACTGGTCCGTGTCCCAGCCCGACTGATAGTCGTTGCGGTTCATGTCGATGGATCCGAACACGCCCAGGGCCGCTGCGGTCGCGATCTCATGCTCAAAGGAATGCCCCGCCAGGATCGCATGCCCCTGTTCGAGATTCAGCTTTACCTCGCCCTCAAGCCCGTATTTCTGCAAGAAGCCGAAACAGGTGGCCGCGTCGAAATCATACTGGTGTTTCGACGGCTCCTGCGGTTTGGGTTCGACAAGGATCGTGCCGGTGAACCCGATCTTGTGCTTGTAATCCACCACCATGGTCAGGAACCGGCCCAGATGATCCAGTTCGCGCGCCATATCGGTGTTGAGCAGCGTTTCATAGCCTTCGCGCCCCCCCCAGAGCACATAGTTCTCGCCCCTCAGACGGTGGGTGGCATCCATGCAGGTTTTCACCGTGGCCGCCGCATAGGCAAAGACATCAGGGTCCGGGTTGGTCGCCGCGCCCGACATCCAGCGGCGATGGCTGAACATGTTCGCCGTCCCCCACAGAAGGCCGATCCGGCGGCTGGCCATCTTGTCTTCGATCAGGTCGATGATGGTCTGGAAATTGCGCAGGGACGCGGCGAAACTGTCGCCTTCGGGGCGGATGTCGGCATCGTGCCAGCAGAAATAGGGCTGGCCAAGGATGTCGAACATGTCAAAGGCCGCATCCAGCTTGACCCGCGCCCTGTCCATGTCCGAGCCCATGCCTGTCTGCAGGTGCCAGGGGCGCTGAAAGGTCGGGCCGCCAAACGGGTCGCCACCTTCCCAGGCAAAGCTGTGCCAGTAGGCCACGGCAAAGCGCAGATGATCTTCCATCCGCTTGCCTGCGATTACCTCGTCGGGGTTGTAGTGGCGAAAGGCCAGCGCGTTGTCGCTCTCGGGCCCTTCATAGCGCAGCGGTGCGATGTCGTCGAAAAACCCCATGGCGCGGATCCTGCTGAAGTGGATGTTTGCGCCAACAGACACCGAAGGGGGCGTTGGGTCAAGCGCCGCCTTGTCCTTCCATCGCCGCCATTGCCGCCGTCCAGCGCGGCGCCGCGCGGATCACCGGCAGGTCATCCTGATCCGGCCCCATCGCGCCCAGCATCACATCGAGCGCACGGGTCGCGGCATGGGCAGCGTCCTGCACGGGCACCCCGCGCAGCAGCCCCGCCAGCAGCAGCGCCGCAGTCACATCGCCTGCCCCGTTCACATGGCGGTCATGCGCGCGCTGGCCGGCAAACCAGGCAGTGTCCTGCGTCACCGTCAGGATCCCGATCCGGTCGCCATCCGGCACCGATGTCACGCAGCTGCAGGCCACCGGCAGGCGGCGGGCGGCGGCGATGATCTGATCGCGCGTTTCGACCGGGTGCCCGGTCAGCCAGCCCAGTTCGAACCGGTTGGGCGTGGTCAGATCGGCGCCCGGCAGGATGCGGTCGCGCAGGATCCGACCCACCGCATCCGGCAGATAAAGCCGCCCCGCCCCATCCGGTCCAAGATCACCCAGAACCGGATCGACCACACGCAGCGCAGGGCGTGTGCGCTCCAGCGCATCGGCCACCGTCGTGGCGGTGTCCCCATCCCGCAGATAGCCCGTCAGCACCGCATCTGCAGGTCCCACGCCCGCCAGCAGTTGCGCCACATCCCCAGCACCATAGCCGCTGGCGCGGGTCACGCCGGGGGTGGCGGCATGTGCGCTCAGGATCACGCTGGGCACGGCCACGCAGCCGACCCCCAGCAGGGTCAGCACCGGTTGCACCGCGCCCAGACCCACATGCCCGCTCAGCACCCCTGATGACACCGCGACACAGCGCATGACGTTCCCCCAAAACCAAAACGGGCCGCCCCGATCCCGGAGCGGCCCGCTATTCCTGCATCACGGGATCGGCTTAGCCGACCAGTTCGATGCCCGAGAAGAAATAGGCGATTTCAACCGCTGCGGTTTCCGGCGCGTCCGAACCGTGGACCGAGTTTTCGCCGATCGATTCCGCGAATTCGGCGCGGATGGTGCCTGCATCGGCTTCGGCGGGGTTGGTGGCGCCCATCACTTCGCGGTTCTTGGCAATGGCGTTTTCCCCTTCGAGAACCTGCACGACCACCGGCTCGGACGACATGAAGTCGCACAGTTCGTCATAGAACGGACGCTCGGCATGCACTTCGTAGAACTTGCCGGCCTGGGCCTTGGTCATGTGGATGCGCTTTTGCGCCACGATGCGCAGGCCTGCTTCTTCGAACTTGGCGTTGATCGCGCCGGTCAGGTTGCGGCGGGTTGCGTCGGGTTTGATGATCGAGAACGTGCGTTCCAGTGCCATGTCATATGCTCCTTGGAGATGATCCGGGGGGCGGACCCGCGCCGGGGGTGGTATCGCGCGCCGCCTATCACGCAGGTGCAGGTTTGAAAAGGCCCGTCAGCCCGCCGCCTGCCCGGTCCGCCATCGCAGGGCGGCCAGCGCGGCGAGCAAGGACAGGCCCGCGCTGATCAGCATCAGCGACAGCAGGCGCACCGGCGTCGCGTCCTGCGTCAGCCAGGCGGTGGCGATCTGGGTCATCACAGCGCCTGCAAACAGCATCAGCGCCCCGGTCAGCCCTGCGGCCGTGCCCGCCAGTTCGGGCCGGATCGACATGGCCCCCGAATAGGCATTGGCCAGCGTCATCCCGTTGCCCAGCCCGACGCAGAGCGTCGCCCCGAACAGCAAGAGCACATGATCGCCCCCCAGCCCGAAGGCCAGCAGCCCGCAGGTCAGACCCGCACAGGCGATGATGCGCCCGGCCAGCATCATCCGCCCCGGCCCGACCCGCTGCGCCAGCCGCGCGGTGAGCGTGGCGCCGATCATGAACCCGCCGGTGATCGAGCCCAGCCCCAGCCCGATCTGGTCCGAACTCAGCCCATAGCGCCCCACCGCCACAAAGGGCGCGCCGGTCAGAAAGATATAGAACGCCCCCACCGCAAAGCTGCAGCAGGCCGCATAGGCCCAAAAGGCCGGCGCCCCGATCAGCGCGCCATAGGCCGCAGCACCAGGGGCCGCGCCGCGCGCGCGGGTTTCAGGCAGATCGCGCCAGGCCAGCGTCAGGGCCAGCAGACCGATGCAGCTATAGGCAACAAAGATGCCGCGCCAGCCGATCCAGGCGTCGATCAGCCCGCCCAGCATGGGCGCCAGCATTGGGGCCACCGCCATGGCCGCCCCGATGCTGCCCAGTTTCGAAGCGCTTTGCGATTCGTCAAAAAGATCCCGCACCACCGCCGATGACAGCACCGCGCCCGCCACCGCCACCGCCTGCAGCAGCCGCGCCACCAGAAACGGCCCGATCCCCTGCGCCAGCGTCGCCGCGGCCGAGGCCAGAACATAGACCCCAAGCGCCGCGATCAGAACCGGCCTCCGCCCCAGCCGGTCCGACAGCGGACCGATCACCAGCTGCAACAGGCCCGCCAGCGCCATGTATCCCGAAATCGCCAGCCCGATCACCGCCGGGCTGACCCCGAAGTCCGCCTGCATCGCAGGCAGGCCCGGCAGGAACATGTTCAGCGTCAGAACCGTCATCGCGGTCAGCAGCACAAGCGTGCCCATATGGGGCCCGCGCCCTGCAACTGTCATACTGTCTGTCACGCCTGCCCCCCGTATGGTCGCCCGTATGTCGCGCGTATGGTCGCCTGCGTGGCCCTGTGGCCGCAATTGCGCTGCGGCTCACTATGGTGCAAGCCCATCGGCTCTGCTAGAGCGCCTGACATGTTGCGCATCGAAGATATCACCTATGCGGTCGAAGGCCGCCCCCTGTTCGACGCCGCCAGCGCCGTGATCCCCGATGGCCATAAGGTTGGCATCGTGGGGCGCAACGGCACCGGCAAGACGACGCTGTTTCGCCTGATCCGGGGGGATCTGTCGCTGGAATCGGGGGCGATCGCCCTGCCCCGTGGCGCCCGCATCGGCGGCGTCGCCCAAGAGGTGCCGTCAAACGACGTATCGCTGATCGACACGGTGCTGGCCGCCGACACCGAGCGCGCCGAACTTCTGGCCGAAGCCGACAGCGCCAGCGATCCCGCCCGCATCGCCGACATCCAGACCCGGCTGGCCGATATCGACGCCTGGTCGGCCGAGGCACGCGCGGCCTCGATCCTCAAGGGGCTGGGCTTTGATCATGAAGACCAGCAGCGGCCCTGCAGTGATTTTTCCGGCGGCTGGCGGATGCGCGTGGCGCTGGCGGCGGTGCTGTTTTCGGCGCCCGATCTGCTGCTGCTGGACGAACCGACCAACTATCTTGATCTCGAAGGGGCGCTGTGGCTGGAAAGCTATTTGGCCAAATACCCCCATACGGTGCTGGTGATCAGCCATGACCGGGGCCTTTTGAACCGGGCCGTGGGGTCGATCCTGCATCTCGAAGACCGCAAGCTGACGCTCTATCAGGGCCCCTATGACCAGTTTGCCCGCCAGCGCGCGGAACGGCTGGCCCAAGCGCAGGCCATGGCCAAGAAACAGGAAGCCCGGCGCGCGCATCTGCAATCCTATGTGGACCGGTTCCGCTACAAGGCCGACAAGGCCAAACAGGCGCAGTCGCGTCTCAAGGCGATTGCCCGGATGGAGCCGATCACATCGCCGCAAGAGGCCGCGCTGCGCGCCTTCAGCTTTCCCGAACCCGAAGAGATGTCGCCACCGATCATCCATATCGAAGGCGGTGTCACGGGCTATGGTGACACCGAAGTGCTGCGTCGGATGACCCTGCGCATTGATCAGGATGACCGCATCGCCCTTTTGGGCAAGAACGGTCAGGGCAAATCGACCCTGTCAAAGCTGCTCAGCGACCGGCTGCCGCTGATGGCGGGGCGGATGACGCGGTCGTCCAAGCTGCGCATCGGCTACTTTGCCCAGCATCAGGTGGACGAGCTGCATGTGGACGAAACCCCGCTGGACCATCTGCGGCGTCTGCGCCCGGACGAAGGTCCGGCGCGCTGGCGGTCGCGGCTGTCGGGGTTCGGGCTGATGGCGGCACAGGCCGAAACCGAGGTCGGGCGCCTGTCGGGCGGGCAAAAGGCGCGGCTGTCGCTGCTCTTGGCCACCATCGACGCGCCGCATATGCTGATCCTGGACGAACCCACCAACCACCTGGACATCGAAAGCCGCGAAGCGCTGGTCGAGGCTCTGACCGCCTATACCGGTGCCGTCATTCTGGTCAGCCATGACATGCATCTGCTGGAGCTGGTGGCCGATCGGCTGTGGCTGGTGTCGGACGGGACGGTCAAACCCTTCGAAGGCGATCTGGCGACCTATCGCGATCTGCTGCTGGCGCGCGATGCGCCCGCGCCCAAACCGCAGGCCTCCAGCAAACCCAAACGCCCGTCGCGCGACGCCATTCTGGCCCTGCGCAGCGAGGTGCGCAAAGGCGAACAGCGCGTCGAAAAGCTGAGCGAGATGAAAGACAAGCTGGACGAAAAGCTTGCCGATCCCGCGCTTTACGAGGCCGACAAACAGGGTGATCTGGCGGTCTGGCAAAAGAAATACGCCGAAGTGGTCGATGGGCTGGAGCGCGCCGAGGCGCTTTGGCTCGAGGCCGCAGAACGACTGGAACAGGCCGAAAACCCATGATGATCCGAGGGCATGCGGAATGATTGAGCTGAGTTTCGTGATCACGGCATTTGCCACGCTCTTTGTGGTGATCGACCCGATCGGGCTGGCGCCGATCTACATGTCGCTGACCGCAGGTCTGGATGCGCAGGCCAAGCGCCAGATCGCGATCCGCGCCTGTCTGGTGGCGATTGCGGTGCTGGTGGTCTTTGCGCTGTTTGGCGAAGCGGTGCTGGGCTTTGTCGGCATCTCGATGGGGGCGTTCCGGATCGCGGGCGGGATCCTTCTGTTTGTGACGGCCTTTGACATGCTGTTTGAACGGCGCAGTGCCCGGCGTGAAAACCGGGCCGATGAAGAGGAATTCGACGACCCGTCGGTCTTTCCGCTGGCGATCCCGCTGCTGGCCGGGCCCGGTGCAATTGCGTCGATGATCCTGCTGACCGGAGAGCACCCCGGCGTGCAGGGCTTTGCGGTTGTCACGGGGGTGATGATCAGCGTGGTGGCGCTGGCCTTTGCGCTTTTCATGCTGTCGGGGCGGATCGAACGGATGCTGGGCAAGTCGGGCATTCACGTGATGACACGGATCTTTGGCATGCTGCTGGCCGCGCTGTCGGTGCAGTTCGTGCTGGACGGGCTGCGCAGTTCGGGGCTGTTCGGGTCGCTCTGAGCGGCGCGATTGCCTATATCATCTTGTGGACCCGGCCTGAGAGGATGGACATGGCAAGCGACGACATCATGCGGCTGATCTATGTGGGGCTGCTGCTGGCGGCGGTGGCGGGCTGGTTCTTTGCCCAGAACCGGCTGTCGCTGAGCAAGGTGCTGCAGCAGGCGCTGGTGTGGATGTTCATCTTTCTCGGTCTCATCGCGGCCTACGGGCTGTGGGAGGACATCCGCCGCGCGGTTGGCCCCGACAGCGCGCTGGTGCTGGAGGGCGAGCGGGTCGAGGTGCCGCGATCGGGCGACGGGCATTATCATCTGCGGGTGGCCGTGAACGGGGTGCCGGTGTCCTTTGTGGTCGACACCGGGGCCACATCCGTTGTGCTGACGCGCGACGACGCGGCGCGGGTGGGGCTGGATCCGGACGATCTGGCCTTTATCGGGCGGGCCAACACCGCCAATGGCACGGTGCGCACCGCCCCGGTGCGGCTGGAGACCATGACGCTGGGCGATGTGACCGACCGCAATGTGGCGGCATCGGTGAACGAGGGTGAGCTGTTCCAGTCGCTGCTGGGGATGAGCTATCTCAACCGCTGGGGGCGCATCGAGATCGAGAGTGGCCGGTTGGTGCTGACGCGCTGAAGGATCGTAAGGGGTTGCGTCGCCTTTGGCGTCGCGCCGGGCGGGGGCTCTGCCCCCGCACCCCCGAGGTATTTCAGGCCACAAAGAAACCGCAAGGATCGTGCGTTCAGCGTTCGGCCTTTTTTTCCCAGCGGCCGCTTTCTTCGGACCAGTATTGTGCCGCGCAGCCCGCATCAGTGAGGGTTTTCCATTGCACACGAGCCTGTTGCACCGCCTGCGGGTCGGTGCCGTCAAAGAGGATGCACGCGCGTTTCAGGGCGGTGATTTCGTCCGCCGTGATGGCAGCGCCGTCGATGGTCATCACGCAGTCGGGGGCGTTGGCGGCATCGGGCTGATCGGTGAGCAGCACCGGCTGGCGCGCGTCATGTGGCCCGCCTGCGCGACCATGGGGCAGAAAGCCGTCTTCGCGGCCCAGCCAGAGTTTCTGATCAAGCCAGTCAAGCCGCCCCGCATCGCAGCCGCGCACCGCCACGCGCCAGCCCGCGCCAAGCGCCTTTTCCAGGAGAGCCGGCAGCGTCAGTTCCAGAGGCTGCCGGGTCAGGTGATAGAAATAGGCCGCGCCCATTGTCGTTACTTGTCCGCGAAACGGTCTTCGACAAAGCGGCAGAGCGACAGCACGCCCCAGCCCGTGGCACCCTTGGGCGCATAGGTGGTGTCGGATTTGACCGAAGCCACACCGGCGATGTCGAGATGAATCCAGGGCGTGCCATCCTGCACGAAGCGCTGCAGGAACTGGGCGGCGGTGATCGAACCCGCGGGCCGCCCGCCGATATTCTTCATGTCCGCAATGCGCGATTTCAGCATGTCGTCATAGGCTTTGCCAAGCGGCATGCGCCAGGCGCCTTCGCCTTCGGCCTGGGCGGATTTGAGGAACCCTGCGCAGAAGTCGTCATCATTGGAAAAGACGCCTGCGTTTTCGTGGCCGAGCCCGATGATGATCGCACCGGTCAGCGTTGCGAGATCAATCAGCCCTGCGGGTTTGAACCGGTCCTGCGCGTACCACATGACATCGCAGAGCACGAGGCGGCCTTCGGCATCGGTGTTGATGATTTCGACAGTGTCGCCCTTCATACTGCGCACCACGTCGCCGGGGCGTGTGGCGTTGCCCGAAGGCATGTTTTCCACCAGCCCGACCAGCCCCACCACATTGGCCTTGACCTTGCCCAGGGCCAGCGCGCGCATGGTGCCCGCGACCACACCGGCGCCACCCATATCCATGGTCATGTCTTCCATGCCGCCCGCCGGTTTCAGCGAGATGCCACCGGTGTCAAAGACCACGCCCTTACCCACCAGCGCCAGCGGGGCGGCGTCATCGGCGCCGCCTTTCCACTGCATCACCACCACCTTGGAGGGGCTGTCGGAGCCCTGCCCGACGCTTAGCAGGGTGCGCATGCCCAGCTCGGTCAATTGCGCTTCGTCGAGCACTTCGACCTCGAGCCCGATGGCACGCATGTCGTCGAGGCGGTTTGCAAATTCGGTTGTGGTCAGCACATTGGCGGGTTCATTGGTCAGGTCGCGCGTCATGAAGGCGCCTTCGACGGCTGCCACCCGTTTGCTCATCGCCTCGGACAGATCGTCGGGGCGGGTGTGATAGATCGTCAGCGTGCCGGTTTCGGGGCGGTCGGATGACGGGGTTTTGTGATCGTCGAACGCATAGCAGCGCAGCAGCGCGCCCTGCACCAGATCTTCGGTGCGGCGCTGGCTGCCGGTAAAGACATGCATGGGCTGGCTGCCCTTGACCCGGCCAAGCGCGGCCCCGGCCTGGCGCATCTCGAGCGCCTTGGCCTTGCGGTCGATGACCAGCACATCTAGCGCTTCGGCCTCCATGCCTGCGGGCCAGGCCAGCGTGCGCAGATCACCGTGGCGTGCGGATTTGAAGCCGTCGCTGTCGATCAGCCGCTGAACCGCCCCGCGCGTAACGCGATTGGCCCGGCGGGATCCGGGGTCAAGATCGCCATCCGGCGACACGCAAACCGCGACGCGACCCGTGGCCGTGGCAATGGCATCCAGATCCGTGGCCTTGATTTCGATCGCAACCGGTTGGGTCATCTCGCGTGCTCCTTCTTGCTCTGTGTATCACAGGTAGCGTCTGACCGCCGCCTTGACCAGATAGCAGTTTTCCCCGACAGGCATTTGCATTAGTGTCGCGCTGATCCCGGGACGGCAAAGGAGGCAAGGGATGTCCAAATTGGGCAAATGCGCAAATCCGCGCGCGGTCCGACGCCTCTGCCGGGTGCCGCAGATGGGGTCTGACGGGGTCACGGCGCGTCCATGATTCTCGATACCTATTTCGCGCGGCGCTATCTGATGAGCTTTGCCCTCATCGCGACGATCTTTCTGTCGCTGTTGTTTTTGATCGACCTGATCGAGCAGGTGCGCGCGTTCCAGTCGGTTGATGTCGGGCTGGGTGATCTGATCGGGCTTGTGCTGCTGAACCTGCCCGCCGCGCTGGATCAGATCCTGCCGCTGATGGCGATCCTGGCCACGGTGCTTCTGTTTGTCACGCTGGCCCGCAGCAGTGAGCTGGTGGTGACGCGTGCGGTGGGGCGGTCGGGGCTGCGGGTGCTGCTGGGTCCGGTCATGGTGACGCTGATCATCGGGGTGCTGGCGGTGGCGATGCTGAACCCGCTCGTGGTCGCCACCAGCGAGCGCTACAAAAGCATGGCCGATACGTTCCGCTCGGGCAATGCGTCGGCGGCATCGCTGAGCGGTGAAGGGCTGTGGCTGCGCCAGGGCGACGCCACCGGTCAGTCGGTGATCCATGCCACAGGGTACGACGTGCCCAACCAGACGCTCTATGGCGTCTTCGTGCTGAATTACGATCCCGACCTGACCCCGATCAGCCAGATCCGCGCCGACAGTGCGCAGCTGATCCAGGACGCCTGGATCCTGACCAATGCCAAGGTCTGGCCGCTTGAGCCCGGGCAGACGCCCGAACGCAACGCGGTCGAACATGCACGGCTGGAACTGCCCAGCACCCTGACCGCAGAACGGATCGAAGAGGGTCTGGGGCGGGCGTCGGGCGTGTCGGTCTGGGAACTGCCCAAAACCATTCGTGAACTCGACAGCGCCGGCTTTTCCACCCGGCGCCTCGCGGTCGAACTGCAGGCGGAACTGGCCAGCCCGGTCTTTCTGATTGCGATGGTGCTGGTGGGCGCGGCCTTTACCATGCGCCATGCGCGCTCAGGCGGGACGGGGCTTGCGGTGCTGCTGGCGGTGCTGCTGGGGTTCGGGTTGTTTTTTGTGCGAAACTTTGCGCTGGTGCTGGGCAATAACGGCCACCTTCCGGTGGCTCTTGCGGCGTGGGCACCGCCGGTGGCCTCGTGTTTTCTGGCCATCGGGTTGCTGTTACAGGTCGAAGACGGATGATGATGCGACGACTGTTTCTGATCTGTGCGCTGGTTGCGATCCGCGCCCTGCCCGCCGCTGCCCAGACGCCCGAGCCTGCGACGCTTGTGGCCGACCGGATCGAGCTGACCGAAGATGGCCGTCTGGTTGCCGAAGGCAATGTCGAAGCCTTTCACGATGGCGAACGGCTGATGGCCGACCGCATCATCTATGACAGCGAAAACCGCACCGTCAGCATCGAAGGGTCACTGCGGCTCGACACTGGCAGTGGCGCAGTGATCCTGGCCAATTCGGCCGAACTCGATACCGAATTCCAGCAGGGTGTGCTGCGTGGGGCGCAGATAGTGTTCGATCAGACGCTACAGCTTCAATCGCGCCAGCTCGACCGTGTGGCTGGACGCTACAATCAGCTTTATAAAGTCGCCGCAACATCCTGTCAGGTCTGCGAAAATGACGATCCTCCCCTGTGGCAGATCCGTGCCCGCAAGGTCGTTCATGACGAAGCCGAGCAGCAGCTCTACTTTGAAAATGCCCGGCTTCTGGTCTGGGATGTTCCCATCGCCTACATCCCGCGTCTGCGCATCCCCGAACCGGGGGTGAAGCGCGCCGATGGGTTCCTGATCCCGCAGGTGCGCACCACATCGCAGCTTGGGACCGGGTTTCTTCTGCCCTATTTCAAGACACTCGGCGATCACGCTGACGTCACGCTGACGCCGTATCTGTCGGCCGAAACCACCACGCTGAACCTGCGCTACCGGCAGGCATTCTATCGCGGCCGGATCGAGCTGGATGGCGCCATCACCCAGGACAGCCTGCGCGACGACCAGCCGCGCGGCTATCTTTTTGCCAGCGGCGATTTCGATCTCGAAAACGATTTCAAGTTCAACTTTGCCATCCGGTCGACCAGCGACAACGCCTATCTCAAGGATTACGGGATCAGCGACACCGACCGGCTGGCCAGCCAGATCACCCTGACCCGCGCCAAGCGCGACAGCTATCTGGGATTTTCGGCGATCAACTATGAAAACCTGCGCAGCGATGCGGCGTCGCTGACCACGCCGGGGCTGATCGGGGACGCGTTTTACCAGCACCGGTTCTTTCCCACCAGCCTGGGCGGCGAAGTGCGCGTGACGGCGGATCTGCACAACACGTCGCGCGATTCCGATGTGGATGCGCTTGGCCGCGATGTGCTGCGCGGCACGGGCGAGATGTTCTACTACCGCGACCACGTCACCCCCTGGGGTCTGCATGGCGCGTTCGAAGCAGGTGTGTCATTCGACACGTTCAAGATCGACGATGACGATGATTTCGACGACATCGTCCTGCGCACCACCCCCGCCACCGCGCTGACCCTGCGCATGCCGCTGACCCGGCGCAGCGAAGGGACCACCCAGTATCTTGAACCGATCTTTCAGGTCGCCTGGAGCAACGTGATCGGCGAAGAGGTTCCCAACGAAGAAAGCCGCTTTGTCGAATTCGACGAAGGCAACCTGCTTGCCCTGTCGCGGTTCCCATCCCCCGACCGGCGCGAAGAAGGGCTGCGCATGGCCTATGGGCTGAACTGGTCGCGCTACGGCGCCAGCCCCTGGCAGACGGATGTGAGCCTGGGCCAGATCCTGCGCAGCAAGGCCGATGAAGACTTTTCGCCCACATCCGGGCTCGCCGGGACCGTGTCGGATCTGCTGCTGGCCGGGCAGCTGAGCTATGACGGGCGCTTTGCGGTATCGGGCCGGACCCTGATCGGCAGCGATTTCAACTTTGACCATGCAGAGCTGCGCGGATCGTGGAACAGCACGCGGATGAACCTCAGCGGCAGCTATATCTGGCTGGAAGAAGACATCAAGGAAGGCCGCCTCGCCCCGGTTTCCGAAGTCTGGCTTGACGGGTTCTATCGCATCAACACCAACTGGCGCGCTCGGGCAGACATCCGCTATGACATCGAACGGTCCGAACCCAGCTATGCGGGGGCGGCGCTGACCTATACCAATGAATGCGTCAATGTCGACGTGACGCTGAACCGGCGCTTTACCGAGTCGTCGGATGTTGAGGCTTCGACCGAATTCGGGTTTACCATCGCGCTACGCGGCTTTACCGCCCAAGCAGGCACAGAAAGTTACAAGAGATCATGCAGCTGACCCCATTGTCGCCCAAACGCTTCCTGCCGGTTCTTGCGCTGGCGCTGAGCAGCCTGGCCGTAGAGGCGCCCAGCGTGGCCGCTCAGGGCCTGTTTTCACCCGCGATCCGCGTCAACAATGACACGATCACCCGCTATGAACTGCAGCAGCGGGCCCGCTTTCTGTCAGCACTGCGCGCGCCGGGCAACCCCGAGACCGAAGCGCGCAAGCAGCTGATCGAAGACCGGCTCAAGGTGAATGCGGCGCGCGGCGCGGGCATCACCGTGTCCCCCGAAGAGGTCGAGCTGGGCATGACCGAATTTGCCGGGCGCGCCAACCTGTCGCTGCTGGATTTCCAGAACCGTCTGGAAGAAGGCGGCATCGACCCGTCTACCTTTCGTGATTTTACCGAATCCGGCCTGCTCTGGCGTGACTTCGTCCGGGCGCGCTTTCTGGGTCAGGCCCGCCCGTCCGAGGCGGAAATCGACCGTGCCCTGGGCGGCAGCAGCAGCGGCGCCAGCGGCGTGCGGGTGTTGATTTCGGAAATCATCATCCCCATGACGCCGCAAACCGCCGAACAGGTGCAATCCGAAGCCGACCGCATTTCGCGCCTGCGCAGCGCGGATGCGTTTTCGGCCGAAGCGCGCCGCTTTTCGGCCACCGCATCGCGCGACCGTGGCGGGCGCATGGACTGGATGCCTCTGTCGGATCTGCCGGTGGGGCTGCAATCCATCATCCTGTCGCTCAGCCCCGGAGAGGTAACCGAACCCCTGCCCATCGACGGCGGCCTGGCCCTGTTCCAGCTGCGCGACATCGCCGAGGCGAAACAGCCCGCCCCGACCTATGCCGCCATCGAATACGCCACCTATTTCATCCCCGGCGGCCGCAGCCCCGAGGCCCTGTCAGAGGCCGCCAAGATCGCGGCCGAGATCGACACCTGCGACGATCTTTATGGCATCGCCAAGGGCCAGCCCGAAGAGGTGCTGCAGCGCCAGAGCCTGCCGCCGTCGGACATCCCGCGCGACATCGCCATCGAGCTGGCCAAGCTGGACGACAATGAAATCTCGACCGCGCTGACCCGTGCAAACGGTCAGACGCTGATGCTGCTGATGCTCTGCGGGCGCACCGCCGAGATTCAGGAAAACGCATCGCGTCAGGATGTGGCCAACGCGCTGACCCAGCAACGCCTTGGGGCGCTGGCCGATGGCTATCTGCAGCAGCTTCAGGCCGAAGCGGTCATCACCGACGAATGACCGCGCCCATCGCCGTCAGCTGCGGAGATCCCGCAGGCATTGGCCCGGAAATCGCCGCTGCCGCCTGGGCCGCACTTGGGGACAGCTGCCCCTTTGTCTGGATCGGGGATCCGTCGCACCTGCCCCAGGGCACGCCGGTGGCGCACATCGACAGCCCGGCGCAGGCCCTGTCGGTCTGCCCCCGCGCCATGCCCGTGCTGGCAATGGCGTTTCCCGGCCCCAACACGCCCGGCACGGCCAATCCCGACAATGCCGCTGCGGTGATCGCTTCCATCGAAACCGGCGTCGCGCTCACGCAGGCGGGCGAGACATGCGCGCTTTGCACAGCCCCCATCCACAAGAAGGCGCTGATCGACGGGGCGGGCTTTGCCCACCCCGGCCATACCGAATTCCTGGCTGCCCTGACGGGCGTCGATCGCGTGGTGATGATGCTGGCCGGGCCCGCGCTGCGCGTGGTGCCCGCCACCATCCACATCGCCCTGCAGGATGTGGCCGATGCGCTGACCCCCGATCTGTTGCGCGACACGGTGCGGATCACCCATGCAGGGCTGCGCGATCAGTTCGGGCTCGAGCATCCGCGCATCGCGGTTGCCGGGCTCAACCCGCATGCGGGCGAAGGCGGCGCCATGGGGCGGCAGGAACTGGACTGGATCGGGGATCTGGTGGCCGATCTTGCCCGCGAGGGCCTTGCCATCACCGGCCCGCACCCCGCCGACACGATGTTTCACGCCGCCGCCCGCGCGCGCTATGACGCGGCGATCTGCATGTATCACGATCAGGCGCTGATCCCGATCAAGACACTGGATTTCGACCGGGGCGTGAATGTCACGCTGGGCCTGCCGATCATCCGCACCTCGCCCGATCACGGCACCGCCTTTGACATCGCGGGCACGGGGCAGGCCAACCCCACCAGCATGATCGAAGCCCTGAAGCTTGCCCAAACCATGGGGGCCACGACATGAGCGCCATCGACACCCTGCCGCCCCTGCGCGAGGTCATCGCCACCCACGGCCTGTCCGCGAAGAAGTCGCTGGGGCAGAATTTTCTGCTCGATCTCAACCTGACGGCCAAGATCGCGCGGCAGGCCGGTGATCTGGCGCAGGCCGATGTGCTGGAAATCGGCCCCGGCCCCGGCGGACTGACGCGCGGGCTGCTGTCGGAAGGCGCGCGGCGGGTGCTGGCGGTGGAAAAGGACGCGCGCTGCCTGCCTGCGCTGGCCGAGATTGCCGATGCCTATCCCGGCCGGCTTGAGGTGATCAACGGCGACGCGCTCGACATCGACCCGCTGGCGCATCTGACGCCGCCCATCCGTATTGTTGCCAACCTGCCCTACAACGTGGGCACAGAATTGCTGGTGCGCTGGCTGACACCACGCGACTGGCCGCCGGTCTGGGACAGCCTGACGCTGATGTTCCAGCGCGAAGTGGCCGAGCGCATCACCGCCGCACCCGGCAGCAAGGCCTATGGGCGGCTGGCCATTCTGGCCCAGTGGCGCAGCGAGGCGCGTATCGTCATGTCACTGCCCCCCGGCGCCTTTACGCCGCCCCCAAAGGTATCAAGCGCGGTGGTCCATCTGACCGCCCTGCCCGAACCGCGCTATCCGGCTGACGCAAAGCGGCTGGAGCAGGTGGTGGCGCGCGCATTCAACCAGCGGCGCAAGATGCTGCGGGCGGCGCTGAAGGGGCTGGCACCCGATCTCGAAGATCGGCTGATCGCATCCGGCATCGCCCCCACGGACCGCGCCGAACAGGTGACGCTGGAACAGTTCTGCGCGCTGGCGCGAAACATCGCCCAACCCTGAAGACCCGCAAAGAAAAAGCCGCCCATCGGGCGGCTTTGTTTCAGGCGACGGGCGCGCGTCTGTTATTCGGCGGCCTTGGTCGTGTCACTGTCCGCTGCGGTATCAAGCAGATCAGGCTGCGACGGTTCGGCCGGGGCCGCGTCATCGCTGCTGGTGGGCTTGTCGGATTTCGGCGTGCTCTTGCGCGAACGCGAGCTGCGGCGCGTGGTTTTCTTGGGCGCGGCTTCGGGCGTGTCGACCAGGATCGGCTGTTCGTCCCCCGCACCGCCATCTGCCACTTCGAGCACGTCGGGCTGCGGCGACGAACCGGGATCGGACGACGCGGCAGCAGCAGCCGCCGCTTCGCGTTCCTGACGCTCGGCCCGTTCGGCGCGTTCGGCGCGTTCGCGGTCGCGTTCGGCCTGACGTTCGCGGTTGGCGCGTTCCTGTTCTTCGCGGCGCGCTTCCTGTTCGCGCTGCGCCTCGCTCAGCAGGCGCAGATAATGTTCGGCGTGCTGCTGGAAATTCTCGGCCGCCACGCGGTCATTGGACAGTTGCGCGTCGCGGGCCAACTGATTGTATTTGTCGATGATCTGCTGCGGTGTGCCGCGCACTTTCCCTTCGGGACCCGAGCTGTCGAACACGCGGTTGACAACGTTCCCGCCGCTGGGGCGATTGCGATTGGATTTTGACCGCGAACGTGATTTCGAAGATCTCATGGACTTACTGTGAGCCTTATTTCTGACCAGTGAGCCAACCTGCCCGGGCAGCCATGCTGCGGTTTGGACGGTTGAAAACTATGGCTTGGACTTGCACAGGCGCGCTGAGCGTCCGCCGTGGCAACGCCTTTCAATAAACACGTCGTTGCATAGCACACAAGGGGGACATGCAAATTTTTCGCATTTTTGAACGCGATCGGCCGGGTTTTGCAGGTCTGGCGGGGCGAATCACACAGGCTGGCGCGCCACGATCACCCGGTCCCGCCCGCCCAGATCTTGCAGGATGACACAGTCGAACCCCGCCGCCGACAGGATCGCAGACACATCCGCCCCCTGCTGCCAGCCGATTTCCACCATCAGCCGCCCGCCCGGCACCAGATGCGCGGGCGCGCCTGCGGCAATGGTCCGATAGGCGCTGAGCCCGTCCGCCCCATCGGTCAGCGCCATGTCGGGCTCGTGCTCGCGCACTTCGCGTTCGAGCCCGGCCATTTCATCCAGCGCGATATAGGGCGGGTTCGACACGATCAGATCGAACTGCCCTGTCACGGCCCCGAACCAGTCGGACTGTTCGATGCGCGCGCGATCCTGTACCCGGTGCAGCACGGCGTTGGCGCTGGCCTGCAGGCAGGCGGGTTCCGACAGATCCACCCCCAGCCCCGTGGCGTCACGCCGTTCGGCCAGAAGCGTGACAAGGATACAGCCCGATCCCACCCCCAGATCGAGCAGACGGGCAAAGGGGTCCGACAGGGCCGCTTCGATCAGCGTTTCGGTTTCCGGCCTGGGATCAAGCACATCGCCGCTGACCTTAAAGCGCCTGCCATAGAATTCCCGTTCCCCCAGCAGATGCGACACCGGCACCCGCACGGCGCGCAGCGCGATCAGCTGGTCATAGCGTTCGGCAATGTCGGGCTGCAGATCTTCGGGGGCGATCAGGGTGACGCGGGCCGCTTCGATCCGCGCGGCATGGGCCAGCAGGATCTGGGCATCACGCGCAGGATCCTGCACCCCGGCCGCGCGCAGGCGGGCTGTGGCGGCCACCATGGCTTCGGCTGCGGTGGTCATTGCGCCATCTCGGCCAGGCGCCGGGCCTGATCATCGGCTGTCAAGGCATCGACAATCTCGTCAAGATCACCGCCCATCACCTGATCCAGCTTGTAAAGCGTCAGGTTGATGCGGTGATCGGTCATGCGACCCTGCGGGAAATTATAGGTGCGGATCCGTTCCGAACGGTCGCCGCTGCCCACCTGGGCCGAGCGGTCCGCGCTGCGTTCGGCGTCAATGCGCTGACGTTCAAGATCATAAAGCCGGGTCTTGAGCACCTGCATCGCGATCTCGCGGTTGCGGTGCTGGGATTTTTCCGAGCTTGTCACCACCAGACCTGTGGGCAGATGGGTGATCCGCACCGCAGAATCGGTGGTATTCACATGCTGCCCGCCCGCGCCGGATGAGCGCATCGTGTCGATGCGCAGATCGCCCGCGTCGATCTGGATGTCCACATCTTCGGCTTCGGGCAGCACCGCGACCGTTGCGGCCGACGTGTGAATGCGCCCGCCGCTTTCGGTCGATGGCACGCGCTGCACCCGGTGCACGCCGCTTTCATATTTCAGCCGGGCAAACACGCCGCTGCCCTTGATATGGGCGACGACCTCTTTGATGCCGCCCAGTTCGGTGGATTGCTCTTCGATGATCTCGACGCGCCAGCCCTGCCCTTCGGCATAGCGCTGGTACATGCGCAGCAGATCTCCGGCAAACAATGCCGCCTCGTCACCGCCGGTACCGGGGCGGATTTCCAGGATCGCAGGCCGCGCATCGGCGGCATCCTTGGGCAGCAGCGCCAGTTGCAGCGCCTCTTCAGCCTGGGGCAGACGGGCGCGCAGATCGGGCAGCTCTTCTTCGGCGAGATCCTTCATTTCGGGATCATCCAGCATCGCTTCGGCCGTGGCGATGTCGTCGGCCAGCACGCGCCAGGCGCGGATCTGCTCGACCACCGGTTTCAGTTCGGCATATTCGCGTGCCAGATCGGCAAAATTCCCGGTTCCATCGGCCATCGCGGCTTCGAGATATTCGAACCGGTCCAGGATCTGCGCTAGTCGTTCTTGAGACACCATGCCATGTCCCATGGGTCAAAGCGCCGCTTTCGTCAAGCGCAACCCCACCCGCTGTTGATTTGGCGTGACGGGGGCGAATCGCCTAAGCTGTTTTCCATGACCCGATGGATCATCCCCGCCTGCCTGAGCCTGGGCACCGTTCTGACACCTGCCATGGCGGATGTGGTCGGCCCCGGTGGCCGCACCATTGACTGCTATTGCACCGACACCAGCGGCAGCCGGATCGAGCTGGGCCAGACCATCTGCCTGCAGGTGGACGGGCGCATGTTCATGGCGCAATGCCAGATGTCGCTGAACGTGCCGATGTGGCGCGAAGTGGCCAAGGGCTGCCTGTCCTCAGCCCTCGATCCCGCTGAGCCATCCATCGACACGCTTGCGGTTCACACCCAGATCTGACCGCCCGAACCGCAGCCGGCCAAAGACCATCAGCGTGCCATCCCTGAGCTCGAACGTGGTGTAATCGGGAAACCCGAACAGCTTTGAGCGCGTGACATAGGTCACATGTCCACCCTCGGCCCCGCCCGCCAGACGCTGCGTGCGCGGGGTGGCCAGGATCACCTGATCCAGCGCCACCAGCATGTCGCGCGTCACATCGCTGCGCACGCGTTCCACGCCGCCTTCCAGATCCTGATCCTGGGTGATCGACAGCGGCACGTGCCAGTCATTGGGATCACTGGGGGCAAGACGAATATAGCCAAGGCCGACAACGACCGCGGCGCCAAGAATCCATATGAACATCAAGAGTTTCTCCATGCCCGCAGGATGGACCAGCCGCGCCAGCCCGTCCAATCAGCGATATGTCACACCCGGCAGGATGCACAGCAGCTCATAGATCAGGTTGGCCGCTGTCAGGGCGGTGTTGCCCGATGTGTCATAGGGTGGCGAGACCTCGACCAGATCGCAACCCACCACATTGAGCCCGCGCAGCGCCCGGATCAGTTCCAGCGCCTGCGGCGTCGTCAAACCGCCGATTTCGGGCGTGCCGGTGCCCGGCGCAAAAGCAGGATCGAGGCTGTCGATGTCGTAGGTCACATAGACCGGCCGGTCCCCGATATCGCGCCGGATCTCGGCGCCGATGGGGCCAAGCGGGCGGTGCCACAGCTCATGCGCGGGGAAATGCTGAAACCCCCAGCCCTGCGCTTCGGTAAAGTCATCGGCGGCATAGCCGGTGCCGCGAATGCCGATCTGATAGGTCTTTTCGGGGACGATCAGCCCTTCTTCATGGGCGCGGCGAAAGACGGTGCCATGGGTTTCGCGTTCACCGAACATTTCGTCATTCACATCCGCATGGGCATCCACATGCACCAAAGCCACCGGCCCGTGTTTGGCCGCAATCGCGCGCAGGATCGGCAGGGTGATCGCGTGATCCCCCCCAAGCGCCACCGGGATCACCCCTGCACCAAGGATCGCATCATAGCTGTCCTGGATTATGCGCAGACTGTCGCTGAGCGAAAACGTGTTGATCGCCAGATCCCCCACATCGGCCATCTGCAGGCTGTCGAAAGGGGCGGCACCCGTGGCCATGTTATAGGGGCGCAGCATGGCGCTTTCGGCGCGGATCTGCTTGGGGCCAAAGCGCGTGCCCGACCGCCACGAGGTGCCGATATCCATCGGCACACCCAGAATGGCCACATCAAGCCCATCAAGGCTGCTGGCCTGTGGCAGGCGCATGAATGTGTTGGGCCCCGAAAACCGGGCCAGATCATTGCCGCTGATGGGTTGGTTAAAGTCGTTCATGTCCGCTGTCCGATCTATTGACGGGCCAGGTGCCCCGCAGTCCGGCGCGCCTGTTGGTTGATTTTGTGCTCAGTTCCGGCCCCGGCTGACACGTAGTAGCGTCTCATCCTCAGGCATAAACCGGACCAGCATGACACCCCA
>JAOXSC010000005.1 GCA_025800215.1 Marinibacterium sp. | reverse complement strand
TCCGATCTAACGACGAATCCGTCACGAGCAGTAAATCGATGTCCAGATCCGCCCCGCCCCCCAAGGGGGGCCCGGCCCCTTTGCGTCCCGCCGAGCCTTCGGCGCCGGGCGCGCTGACCGCATCCTTCGGCCCGCCCCCGGCGCCGGCCCTGGGGGATTTTTTCGTCTGCGATATCGTCGCCGCCATCCCCAAGGATGACATGGCAACGATGGAGCATCCGGTGTTTTCGCTCAGCACGCGCCCCGACCGGCGGGTGCTGAGCTACGAGCACAAGGGCATCGCGATCGAGATCACCCCCTCGGTGAAAGGGCTGGCGACCATCCATGACAAGGACGTGCTGATCTATTGCATCAGCCAGCTGGTGGCGGCGCTGAATGCCGGTCGGCCCACGGCCCGCACGCTGGAGCTGACCGCCCATGACCTGCTGCTGGCCACCCATCGCGAGACCTCGGGCGACAGTTACCGGCGGCTGCGCGATGCGTTCGAGCGGCTGGCCGGCACCCGCATCACCACCAACATCCCCACGGCGGATGTGACCACCACCAGCGGCTTCGGTCTGCTGGAAAGCTGGGAGATCGTCCGCCGCACCCGGACGGGGCGGATGGTGTCGGTCTCGGTCACCCTGTCGGAATGGCTCTATCGGGCGGTGCTGCAGAAATCGGTGCTGACGCTCAGCCCGGACTATTTCGGCCTGCGCAAACCGCTGGAGCGGCGGGTCTATGAACTGGCGCGCAAGCATTGCGGCCGCCAGGCGCGCTGGCAGGTCTCCATGGCGGTGCTCTGTGCCAAGTCGGGCTCGGCCAGCCCCTTGCGGGTCTTCCGCAAGATGATCCGCGACATGGCGGCCGCCGATCCGCTGCCCGATTACAGCCTGTCGGTGGAGCCGGGCGATCTGGTGGTGGTCACCCCGCGCGCTGTGGTGGTGGAGGCGGGCGACGGCCCTGCCCTGCCCGCCGAGGCGCTGGAGGATGCCCGCGCCGTGGCGCCGGGCTGGGATGTCTATGCGCTGGAAGCGGACTGGCGGCGCTATTGGGTGACCACGG
>JAOXSC010000227.1 GCA_025800215.1 Marinibacterium sp. | reverse complement strand
AAAACGCCGCAAATCCTACAGCTCTCGGGCATTGGCGATGGGGCCGAACTGGCCGCCCATGGGATCACGCCGGTCAAGGATCTGCCCGGGGTGGGCAAGAACCTGCAGGATCACCTGGATTTCACCCTTGCCTTCAAAAGTCGCGATACCGACAATTTTGGGATCGGCGTGGTCGGTGGCGCGAAGCTGCTTGGCCATGTGATGCGCTGGCGCAAGACCGGGGTGTCGATGGCATCGACCTGTTTTGCCGAAGGGGCGGCCTTTTTGAAAACGGCGCCGTCGCTGGAGCGCCCCGACATCCAGCTGCACTTTACCATCGCGCTGGTCGATGATCACGCACGCAAGCTGCATTACGGCTACGGCTATAGCTGCCACATGTGCAAACTGCGCCCCGAAAGCCGCGGCTCGGTCACGCTGCAAAGCGCCGATCCCTTTGCCATGCCCGCCATCGACCCCAATTTCCTGGGCGATCCGCGCGATTTGGAAACCATGATCAAGGGCGCCAAGATGACGCGCGAGATCATGAAGACCGCACCTCTGGCCCAGTACGAACACAAGGAAATGTTCGGCACCGACACGGCCAAGACGGATGAAGACTGGGCCGCGCATATCCGCGCGCGTGCCGACACGATCTATCACCCGGTGGGCACCTGCAAGATGGGCGTGGATGACATGGCCGTGGTCGACACCGAACTGCGCGTGCGCGGGATCGACGGGCTGCGGGTGGTGGATGCCTCTGTGATGCCCAACCTGATTTCCGGCAATACCAACGCCCCAACCATGGCCATTGCGGAAAAGGCCGCTGATCTGATCCGCGCGGCCTAAGGGCGGCGCGCCAGACAGATTGCATCAAGGACGATCATGACCCAGACCCAGCCTCCTGAGACCGGTTTTACGACCCTGGCCGACATCGAGGCCTTTGAGCAGACGCCGCTGGCCGCCCATGACCTGCCGGCGACGACCTATGATGCGATCAAACGTGGTGCCGCGATCAACCCATCGGCCCCGGCGCTGAGCTTTTTCACGTCGGGTGCCGATTATGACAAGCCCAAGGTCGTCAGCCATGGCGAGCTTCTGGCCAAGGTCACCCAGACCGCAAACGCGCTGCGCAAGCTGGGGCTTGGGCCGGATGATGTGGTGGCTTACGTCCTGCCGAACCTGCCCGAAACCCACTTTACCATCTGGGGCGGCAGCGCGGCGGGTCGGGTTCTGGCCATCAACCCGCTGCTCGAAGCCGATCAGATCGCGGATCTGCTGAAGGCGGCGAACACCAAGATCCTGGTGACGCTGGAAAAGACTCCGCGCAGCGACCTGTGGGAAAAGTGCCGGGCCGCCACGATCATGGTGCCCAGCATTGAACACATTGTGACCTGCAGCGTGTTCGACTGGATGGACGGGGCGGCGGCCTCCGTCTTTGGGGCGCTCAGCCGGGCGCGATCGTCCAAGTTGCGGATCATCAACCGCCCGATCCCGATCACGCGGTTTTCCGACCTGATCAAGGACGCGCACGCGGACGCGCTCGAATTCGAAGCGCCCAAGCCGTCGGATATTTCGACCATGCTGTGCACGGGCGGCACAACCGGCCTGCCCAAGATCGCGCCGCGCACGCACGCGTCGGAAGTCTATGACGCCTGGGCGCTGTCGCATTTCAATCCGACGATCTCCAAGCCGGGTGTGTCGGTGCTGTGCGGGCTGCCGCTGTTTCATTCCAACGCCATTCTGGTGACCGGCCTGCTGGTCTTCATGTCGGGCGGCAATGTGGTGCTGGCCACGCCGCAGGGCTATCGCGGCGACGGGGTGTTCCCGAATTTCTGGAAGATCGTCGACCACTACAAGATCGTGACCTTTTCGGGGGTTCCGACGGTCTATTCGGCGCTGCTTGATGTGCCGCGCGACGGGCTGGATATTTCGTCGGTGGTGTTTGGCGCCTGTGGCGCGGCACCCATGCCGGTCGAGCTGTTCAACACTTTTGTCGAAGCCACGGGCATCCCCATTGTCGAAGGCTATGGGCTGACCGAAGGGGCGGTGGCGTCGTCTTTGAACCCCACAGTGCCGGATGGGGGCGCGCGGATCGGGTCGATCGGGCTGCGCCTGCCGCATCAGAAAATGCGCTGCGCGGTGCTGGATGATGACAATGCGTTCCAGCGCTGGTCGGACACGGACGAGGTCGGCGTGATCCTGATTTCGGGGCCCAACGTCTTTGACGGCTATCTGATCGAAAGCCAGAACAGCGGGCTGTTCTACGAGATCGAGGGCGAGCGCTGGATGAGCACCGGGGATCTGGCCCGGCAGGACAGCGACGGCTATTTCTGGATGACCGGCCGCAAGAAGGAACTGATCATTCGCGGCGGCCACAATATCGACCCCAAGATCATCGAAGAAGCCATGCACGCCCATCCGGGCGTCACCATGGCTGCAGCCATCGGGCGGCCTGACGTCAAGGCGGGCGAGCTGCCGGTGCTGTATTACGAAGGCGATGACATCGCTGCGGCCGAGCTGGCCGAATTTGCCGCCGAGCACGTGACCGAACGCGCGGCGATCCCCAAGGATTTCGTGCGTCTGGACGCGCTGCCCGTCACCGGCGTTGGCAAGATCCACAAGCCCAGCCTGACCATGCTGGAAATCGAACGCGCGATCCGGGCCGAGGCGTCGGCCAAGGGGCTTGCGATCGCCGATCTGGAATTGGCGCAGGACAATCAGCGCGGCATCGTGGCCAAGCTGCGCATGACCAGTGGCACCGAAGACATGCGCCATGCGCTTGGTCTTTACGCCTTCAACGTCGACTACGAAGACTGACCTTCAGACCCGTCGCAGCCCGCAGGAGGCCGGCGCCACGGGTCTTTGCCATTCATCCGAGGGAGGAAGATTATGGATTTTGCCATCAATGTGGTGGTGCCTGCGGCCCAGGCCTTCATCATGTTTTCACTGGGGCTTGGCCTTGAAGTCGACGATTTCAAGCGCGTCTTTACCCGCCGCACGGCCTTTGCCATCGGTGCGTTTTCCCAGATCGTGATCCTGCCGCTGGTGGCCTTTTGCGTGGTCATGGTTCTGGATATGCCGCCCGTGATGGGCGCTGGTCTGATGCTGCTGAGCTTCTGTCCCGGTGGGGTCAGCTCGAACGTGATCACCAAGCTGTCGCGCGGGGATCTGGCGCTGTCGGTGTCGATGACGGCTGTGACGTCGGTCATCGCGTTCATCACCGTGCCGCCGCTGGCGACCTGGTCGATCCTGTATCTGATGGGCGAACAGGCCCCCGATTTCTCGTTCTTTGACATCGCGATCTTCACCTTCCTGGTGACAACGCTGCCGGTGCTGACCGGGGTCTTTGTGCGCGCGGTGCTGAACAAGCTGGCGCGCCGGCTTGAAAAGCCGCTGCAGAATGTTGCCGTGGTCTTCTGGGCGCTGCTGGTTGCCGCGCTCTTCGTGGCCAACCGCGATGTGCTGATCGAATACATGCCGACCCTTGGCTATGCGACCATGCTGCTGCCCTTTGCGCTGGTCCTTGTGGGTCTGGCCATTTCGCGGATCTTTGGTCTGAACAAGACCGAAGGCAAGACGGTCAGCATCGAAACCAGCGTGCAGAACTCGCCCCTCGGGATCACGCTGGCCATCGTGATCACCGGCACCAGCACCAATTTCGCAGAGGTGCCGCTGGCGCTGCCCTCGGCGCTGTATTCGGTGACCATGTATCTGGTGGTTCTGCCTGTGATGTTTTTCTTCCGCTGGACCAGCCGCAACGACGACGCGGTGGGGGCGGCGAAAACCACCGGCTGAACCGGGCCCAACACAGCAGCCGCGCGGATCAGGTGTCCGCGCGGTTTTGCATTTCAGCCCGCGGGCGGGGCTCAGAACTGCGCCATCATGCGATAGCCGCGGTGGAAATAGAGCCTGGCATGGGTGACATTGCGGTGATCCATCCAGGTGCTGCGCTCGGCCATGAACACCGCGTCCTGCGGGGCCGCACCCAGAAAATCTGACATCTCGGGCGTGGCGTTGATCGCCGCAAAGCTCAGGTCGGCCTTGGAAAAGGGCACTTCGCGCACCAGCCATTCATTGGGGCTGATGGCTTCAAAGCTCTGGTGCCGGGCGTCCGGGATCGTGTCGAGGTTGATCCAGCGATCTTCGAGCTGAAAGGGCTGATTGTCGGCAAAATGCATGCAGCGCAGTTCCAGAACCTGCGTGTCCGCATCCAGCTGTACCCGCGCGCGCAGCCAGCCCGGTGCCGCGCGCGTCTGGCGTTCGACCAGCGCATAGCGATAGGTGGCACCGGTGGCTTCGATCTCTTCACGCACCAGCGGGATGGCAAAGCGGGCGTTCTGGCTGGCCACCGCCTTGACCCGCGTGCCGGCCTTGCGTTTGCGTTCCAGAACGCCGTCATCCACCAGGTCTCGCATGGCCCGGTTGACGGTGGCGCGGGCACAGCCATAGCTCTGCGCCAGTTCGATTTCACCCGGAAGATAGGCGCCCGGCGGCCAGAGATTCTGGCGGATCTTGTCCAGAATGTCGGCCTTGATGTCCTGATAGCCTGTGCGCATGCGCTGGATGGTCCCGGTGTTATGTCTGCGTCTGTGCGCGGGTTATGACTGAACATAAACCCGTTCATGACCCTATGAAAGGGGGCCGGCCATCGCCCGTTTCAGCCGTTTCAGGGCGCGCGGCACGATGGCGTCGCGGTGCCGGTGGCGACCCTGTTCCACCACATGGCGGCCTGCGGACCACAGATCGGTGATGGGGCCTGCACCCCCGGCAAAGACAAACCCGTCCAGCAGCTGATCGGGGCTCAGCAGCGCGAGCGTGGGGTGCTGGCTGTCCAGCGCCACAAGATCGGCAAGGTGCCCGACGGCGATCTGCCCCGATGCACGGCCCAGAGCCTGTGCACCACCCCGCGCTGTCGCATGATACAGCCGCGCGCCGGTGGAGCCGCCCGCATCCGCCAGGACATTGCGTTCGCGATGGCTCAGCCGCTGGGAATATTCCAGCAGGCTCAGCTCATCCGTCAGGCTGATCCGAATGTTGGAATCGGTGCCCACACCGATACGCCCGCCGTGATCCAGAAACGCCCGCCCGCGAAAGATGCCATCGCCAAGATTGGCTTCGGTCACCGGGCAAAGCCCGGCCACCGCGCCGCTTTGCGCAAGGCGGGCGACCTCATGATCGCTGAGATGGGTGGCGTGGATCAGGCACCAGCGTGGGCCGACATCCTGCGTGTCGAACAGCCGGTTCACGGGCCGCGCGCCGGTGGCGGCCAGAACTTCGTCAACCTCGGCGGTTTGTTCGGCAATGTGGATGTGCACGGGCCCCTCGGGCACGGCTTGGGTCAGTGCTGTCAGATCTTTTCCGGTTACCGCGCGCAGCGAATGGGGGGCCACGCCAAGGCGGCTGTCGGCGGGCATGTCGCGCAGCAGTATCGCGCAGCGATCGTGCAGCGTCAGAAACTGCGCCAGCCCGTTCCCAAACCGCTGTTGCCCGCCGCTGAGCGCGCGGCCATCAAGCCCCCCTTGGGTATAAAGCACCGGCAGGTGGGTCAGCCCGATCCCGGTGTCGCGCGCGGCGGCCATGATGCGGGCCGACAGTTCGGCGGGATCGTCATAGAGCTGCCCGCCGGGGGCATGGTGCAGATAGTGAAACTCGCCCACCGCCGCGAACCCCGCTTCGAGCATTTCGACAAAGGCCAGTTCGGCCGCCGCTCCGACCTCTTCGGGGCCAAGATGGTCGAGCATCCGGTACATCCGGGCGCGCCAGCTCCAGAAACTGTCACGGCCCTGCGCGCGGGTTTCCGTCATCCCGGCCATGGCGCGCTGAAAGCTGTGGCTGTGCAGGTTCGACAGGGCCGGCAACAGCGTGTCAACGCAAAGCCCGCCCGGATCCACGTCAGGGGTCACCGTCTGGATCACGCCGTCGCGCAACTGCAGGCGCACATTCTCGGCCCAGCCATCGGGCAGGCAGGCGCGGTTTGCGAAGATCTCCATCTTGACCTCGATATGAATGGACATAAAAATGATAAGACCATACAATGAATGGGGCAAGCGAAATGGGAAAGGGTCAACCTTGGCGCAGGTGGTTCTGTTCAACGGGCTGATCGCGACCATGGCCGAAGGGCGCACGCCCTACGGGATCAGCGGCGCGGACACGCTGGTGATGGATGGCGACAGCATCGGCTGGATCGGGGCGTTTGCGGATCTGCCCGCGCGCTGGTCAGCGGCCGAGCGTCACGATCTGGGCGGGCGCTGTGTCACCCCCGCGCTGATCGACTGTCACACTCATCTGGTTCATGGCGGCGACCGGGCCGCCGAATTCGAACTGCGCCTCAACGGTGCCAGCTATGAAGAGATCGCACGCCAGGGGGGCGGCATCCTGTCGACCCTGCGCGACACCCGCGCCGCCAGCCCGCAGGCGCTGGTCGATAGCGCGCTGACCCGGCTTGATGCGCTGATCGCCGAAGGGGTCGGCACGGTCGAGATCAAATCGGGCTATGGGCTTGATCACGATACCGAACTGCGGATGCTGCGCGCCGCCCGAGACCTGGGGCGACGGCGTCGCGTGCAGGTGGTGACCAGCTTTCTGGGCGCCCATGCGCTGCCGCCGGACTGGGCGGGGGATGCCGATGGCTATATCGACCGGGTCTGCATCCCCGCCCTGCGCGCCGCCGCTGCCGAAGGTCTGGTGGATGCGGTGGATGCCTTTTGCGAAGGCATCGCCTTTTCCCCCGATCAGGTGGCGCGGGTCTTTGACGCGGCGGGTGATCTGGGGCTGCCGGTCAAGATCCATGCCGAACAGCTGTCCAATCTTGGCGGCGCGCGCATGGCGGCATCCTATGGGGCGCTGTCAGCGGATCATCTGGAATATCTTGATGCCGATGGCATCGCGGCCTTGGCGCGCGCAGGCAGCGTGGCGGTGATCCTGCCGGGCGCCTTCTATACGCTGCGCGAAACCCAGAGCCCGCCCATTGACGGGCTGCGCCGGGCCGGGGTGCCGATGGCGCTGGCCAGCGACGCCAATCCCGGCTCGTCGCCGCTTGGGTCGATCCTTTTGGCGATGAACATGGGGGCGACGCTGTTTCGCATGACCCCGGAAGAAACGCTGGCCGGTGTCACCCGCAATGCGGCCCGTGCGCTCGGGCTGCGGGATCGCGGCGTGCTGGCGCCGGGGCTGCGGGCGGATCTGGCGATCTGGGATATCCGGCGCCCGGCCGAGCTGGCCTATCGCATCGGGTTCAATCCGCTTTACAGACGTGTTTTCGGAGGGGCGTTTTGACAGCCATGACCACTCTGACCCCCGGCGCGGTGGTGCTGGACGACCTGGAAACGCTCTATCGCGGGGGGCTACCGGTTGTGCTCGACCCCGCCTGCCGGGCGGGGGTGGATCAGGCGGCCGCCCGGATCGCAGACATCGCGGCGGGCACGGCGCCGGTTTACGGCGTGAATACCGGTTTTGGCAAACTGGCCAGCCACAAGATCGCGCCGGGCGACACCGCCACGCTGCAGCGCAATCTGATCCTGTCGCATTGCTGCGGCGTGGGTGATGCGATCCCCACTGATGCGGCGCGGCTGATGATGGGTCTCAAACTGCTGTCGCTGGGGCGCGGGGCGTCGGGTGTGCGCTGGTCGCTGATCACGTTGATGCAGGACATGCTGGCACGTGGTGTGACGCCGGTGATCCCGGTCCAGGGATCTGTGGGCGCATCGGGCGATCTGGCGCCGCTGGCCCATATGGCCGCCGTGATGATCGGCGAAGGGCAGGCCGACCATCAGGGCGCCATCCTGCCGGGGCGCGAGGCGCTGGCACGGGCGGGTCTGAGCCCGGTCGAGCTTGGCCCCAAGGAAGGGCTGGCACTGATCAACGGCACCCAGTTTTCCACCGCCTTTGCCCTGATCGGCCTGTTTGACGCCTGGCGTGCGGTGCAGGGGGCGCTGGTGGTGTCGGCGCTGTCGACCGACGCGATCATGGGATCGACCGCGCCTTTGCAGCCGGGCATCCATGCGCTGCGTGGGCATCGCGGTCAGATCGACGCGGCGCGCTTCATGCGGGCGCTGCTGGACGGATCGCAGATCCGCGAAAGCCACCGCGATGGCGATACCCGCGTGCAAGACCCGTATTGCATCCGCTGCCAGCCACAGGTGGCAGGTGCGGCGCTCGATCAATTGCGCATGGCCGCCCGCACGCTGGAGGTGGAGGCCAACGCCGTGACCGACAACCCGCTTGTTCTGGTGGACGAAGGGCGCATCGTTTCTGGCGGTAATTTCCATGCGGAATATGTGGGGTTTGCGGCGGATCAGGCGGCGCTGGCTTTGGCCGAAATCGGGGCGATTGCACAGCGGCGCGTGGCACTGATGGTGGACCCGACGCTGAGCCACGATCTGCCACCGTTCCTGACACCTGATCCGGGTCTGAACTCTGGTTTCATGATTGCGGAGGTCACAACCGCCGCTTTGATGAGTGAGAACAAACACCTCGCCAACCCTTGCGTGACCGACAGCACGCCAACCTCTGCCAACCAAGAG
>JAOXSC010000222.1 GCA_025800215.1 Marinibacterium sp. | reverse complement strand
TCACCCATCAGGTCGATCATGATGGTGGCGGTGCAGGCCAGCGGGCGCACGGTGATGTCGATGGGGCCTTTGGTTTCCAGCCCGCCCACCAGCTTGTGGTGGTCGATGATGGCGCGGATGTCGGCGCCATTGATGTTGGCGGGCAGTTCGGCGGGGTTGTTGGTGTCGACGATGACCACCGGCGCGTCATCGGCCACATCGGCGATGATGGCGGGCTTGGCCAGGTTCCAGCGCTCGAGCACGAATGCCGCTTCGGTGTTGGGCTCGCCCAACAGGGCGGCTTCGGCGCTCTCGCCCTTTACTTCGTTCAGGTACCAGGCCCAGATGATCGGCGAGCCGGTGCTGTCGGTATCGGGCGATTTGTGGCCAAAGACTTGGGTCGTCATTGCAAACATCCTTGTTCGGGGCGAATCCGCGGGCCTTATAGGAACGGCAGACGGGCTTGTCACCTGCCGTGTAAGTGGCAAATAGACGCGACAGGGCAGGCGCGCTAGAAACGCCACATGGAGCGCGAAGAAGATCTGTACCCGCCGGTCAAGGCATTGCTCGAAGCGCGCGGCTATGTGGTCAAGGGCGAGGTTGGCGCCGCCGATGTCGTGGCCCGCCCTTCGGGTGGGGGTGACGCGGATGATCCCGTGATCGTCGAGCTGAAGCTGCGCTTTTCGCTGTCGCTGTTTCATCAGGCCATCGCGCGACAGGCGGTGACCGATCTGGTCTATGTTGCCGTGCCCAAGCCCACCGGCCGCAGCGCGCGCCGGGTCGCCCGGGACAATCTGGCCCTGTGCCGCCGTCTGGGGCTGGGGCTGATCTTTGTCCACGCCGATGGGCGTGCGGATGTGAAATGTGATCCCGGCCCGTTCCGCCCGCGCCAGTCGAAACTGAAACGCGCGCGGCTGCTGCGCGCCTTTGACCGGCTTGATGGCGACCCCAATGCGGGGGGCACCACGCGGGGCGGGGTGGTCACGGTCTATCGTCAGGATGCGCTGCGCTGCGCGCGCTATCTGGCCGAACACGGGGCGTCGCGCGGGGCAGTTGTGGCGGCGGGCTGCGACGTGCCCGGTGCCACCACCTTGATGCGCACCAACCATTATGGCTGGTTCGACAGGGTGGACACGGGCGTCTATGCGCTCAACGATGCGGGGCGCGCCGGGCTTGACCACTGGGCCCATGCCGCGCCCGATCCCATCCCCGACGACAAATAATCCGCACGGTCCCGTTGACTCGGGCTGGGGCCGGGCATAACTGTTTCGCCGTTAGCACTCGGCAAGAGTGAGTGCTAACGGTCTCGGACCCCCGGGGCCTGGAGAGAAAACTTTGAGCCAGGAGCTGCAAAGATGGCACTGAAACCGCTTCATGACCGCGTGCTCGTGCGTCGCACCGAAAGCGACGAGAAAACCGCAGGCGGGCTGATCATCCCCGATAGCGCAAAAGAAAAGCCTGCAGAAGGCATCGTTGTCGCCGTTGGCGCGGGTGCAAAAGATGATGACGGTGATCGCATCGCGATGGACGTTCAGGCCGGCGACACGATCCTGTTCGGCAAATGGTCGGGCACCGAAGTCACCGTCGATGGCGAAGAACTGCTGATGATGAAGGAAAGCGACATCATGGGCATCATCGAGTAAGCCCGCGGGCTTCTCTGATCCCTGATCGCATTTCCCCAAGACACACTCCCAAAGGAGAAAGAACATGGCTGCTAAGGACGTCAAATTCGACACCGATGCCCGCAACCGCATGCTGACCGGCGTGAACATCCTCGCCGATGCGGTCAAAGTCACCCTGGGCCCCAAAGGCCGTAACGTTGTGCTCGACAAATCCTTCGGCGCACCCCGCATCACCAAGGACGGTGTGTCGGTTGCCAAGGAAATCGAACTGGAAGACAAGTTCGAAAACATGGGCGCGCAAATGGTGAAAGAAGTCGCTTCGCGCACCAATGACGAAGCAG
>JAOXSC010000220.1 GCA_025800215.1 Marinibacterium sp. | reverse complement strand
TGCAGGCGCGCCTTTGCGGATCACCTGCGTATAGGCCAGCGCCGACAGCGCCTCTGCCGTCAGCTGCGCAACGGTCGCCGGAACGCTCGCGGGTGTATTCGCACCACCCAACACGAAGGGCGAGCACAAGACAGGCTGATTGCGGCGGCTGAACGCGCGCAACGCGCCCAGCATAGTTTCGTCCCACACCAACGGGCTGTTGCCGTTGCAATTGCCTGTTGTGACCGGATGATCTTCAAGGAAGTCTTCACCAAAAAGGATGCCACACATGTCGATGACATCTTCCGCATTCTTGGGGGAAGTGGTCATCCCCATGAACGTCTTGTCGGAATATTTCATCGACGAATAGGTGATGCGCAGATGGCGCTGGCTGATCGGGTGATCATAGGGTTCGACAATGTGATGGGCCGATGAATGCAGCGCCGGCATCATATGGCTGAGTTTGTGAAACATCGCCAGATCATCCAGCGTGGGATTACGCCGCACATCGTCCAGATCCCGCAGGAACGGCGCCCCGGTCATCGGCACAAAGATCGAATGCCGCCCGCCCAGGCGCACGTTCTTTTGCGGGTTGCGCGCGTGATAGGTGAAATCCGACGGGATCGTGGCGATCAGCTCACGCACCAGCCCGCGATCAAGATAGACCAGCTCTCCGTCCACCTTGGCCCCGGCGCGCTTCCAATCGTCAAGAGCGATGGGGTCACGAAACTGCACCCCGGTGTTTTCCAGGATATGCATGGAGGCCGCGTCGATCCGTTCGACCTGAGCACCATCCATCACCTCGCACAGCGGCAGGGCGCGGGTCAGGCCGGGCAGCATGTCATGCCTGGGCGCGCTGCGCAGGGCGCGGCGGGCCGCACGGCCCCCCGAACGGGAACGGCTGATCTGGGCGGTCTGGGTCATGATGCGGTCTCCTTTTCAGGGGCAGGATCCAGCGTCATGCCGTCTGCGGCCTGCAGCAAAGCGAAATCCGCTTGCAGAAAGCGACACGCGCGGCGGTCGGTACCCTCGACAACGGGGCGGCAATTGCCCCAGATACGAGCATCGGCGGGAAAGGACAGATCATGGCCAATATTCTTTATGACGCGCTCTTTGGCTGTCACGCGGGACAGGACACCCCGTTTCTGCACCTGCCCGACGGGACGGTGCTGACCCATGACGCGTTCCTGACCCAGGCCGCGCAGATGGCGCATGTGATGGTGGATGCGGGCCTGACACCGGGCGACCGGGTGGCCGCGCAGATCGAAAAATCCCCGCAGGCGCTGGCGCTTTATGCCGCCTGCGTGCAGGCCGGGCTGATCTTTCTGCCGCTCAATACCGGCTATACGGCGGAGGAGCTGCGCTATTTCATCGACAACAGCGGCGCGGCCATGGTGGTCTGCGACAGCGCCAAAGAGGCCAGCCTGCAGCCCATGGCCCAGGGGCTGGGCGCGCAGGTGATGACGCTGGACGCCGATGGCAGCGGCACGCTGATCGACGCAGCCGCAACCCGGCCTGCAGGGTTCGACACGGTGGCGCGCCGCGCCGATGATCTGGCCGCGTTTCTTTATACATCCGGGACGACGGGCCGGTCCAAGGGGGCGATGCTGACGCAGGACAATCTGCTGTCCAATACCGAAGTGCTGATGCGCGAATGGCGCTTTGATGATCGCGACGTGCTGCTGCACGCGCTGCCGATCTTCCACACCCACGGACTGTTTGTTGCTACCAACATCATTCTGCTGGCGGGCGGATCGATGGTTTTCCTGCCCAAACTGGGCATTGATCAGATGGTGGCGTGGATGCCCGAGGCGACCTCCATGATAGATCGGA
>JAOXSC010000217.1 GCA_025800215.1 Marinibacterium sp. | reverse complement strand
GTGTTGACCAGCCAGCAGGTCGCGCCGTGCTGGGCGATCTTGTCCCGCAGCAGGTTGCCATAGGCCTCGGGGCGGCGCGGCATGAAGGGCGCGCCAAAGCAGGTCGAGAAGGTCGGCTGCGGCTCGGTCACGCCACGCTCGGTGCCTGCCACCTTGGAGGTGAAGCCCGACAGGAAGTGGTACATCGCCTGTGCCGGGGTCAGCCGCGCGATCGGCGGCAGAACGCCAAAGGCGTCACACGTCAGCATGATGATGTTCTTGGGGTGCCCGCCAAGCGCATCGCTGGATGCGTTCGAGATATATTCCAGCGGATAGGCGCAGCGCATGTTGGCCGTCAGGCTGTCATCGTCGAAATCAAGTTCCTTGGTCTCTTCGTCAAAGACCATGTTTTCGATGACGGTGCCGAATTTCGAGGTCGTCGCATAGATCTCGGGCTCGGCTTCGGCGCTGAGGTTGATGGTCTTGGCATAGCAGCCGCCTTCAAAGTTGAAGGTGCCGCGATCCGACCAGCCATGTTCGTCATCGCCGATCAGCACGCGCTGCGGGTCAGCCGACAGGGTGGTCTTGCCGGTGCC
>JAOXSC010000207.1 GCA_025800215.1 Marinibacterium sp. | reverse complement strand
GTATGCGGATGGCGACGAACAGGTCTGGATGAGCCATGGCGACCACGTGAGCGAGATCGCACCGGGCTTTGAGGTCTACGGCACCTCGCCCAACGCGCCCTTCGCCATCACCGCCGATGTCGCGCGTCATTTCTATGCCGTGCAGTTCCACCCCGAAGTGCATCACACCCCCAACGGCGCCAAGCTGTATGAACAATTCGTCAAGCTTGCCGGGTTCAAGGGCGACTGGACCATGGGCGCCTATCGCGAGGAAATGATCGCCAAGATCCGCGAACAGGTTGGCGACAAAAAGGTCATCTGCGGCCTGTCGGGCGGGGTCGATTCCTCGGTCGCGGCGATCCTCATCCACGAAGCGATCGGCGATCAGCTGACCTGTGTGTTTGTCGACCACGGGTTGCTGCGCAAGAACGAGGCCGAAGAGGTCGTCGGCATGTTCCGCGACAACTACAACATCCAGCTGATCCACGCCGATGAATCCGATCTGTTCCTGGGCGAGCTCGAGGGGCAGTCCGACCCCGAAACCAAGCGCAAGATCATCGGCAAGCTTTTTATCGACGTGTTCCAGAAACATGCCGACACCATCGACGGGGCCGAGTTCCTGGCCCAGGGCACGCTCTACCCGGATGTGATCGAAAGCGTGTCCTTCAGCGGCGGGCCGTCGGTGACGATCAAATCGCACCACAATGTCGGCGGGCTGCCCGAAAAGATGGGGCTGAAACTGGTCGAACCGCTGCGCGAGCTCTTCAAGGACGAGGTCCGCGCCCTGGGCCGCGAACTGGGTCTGCCGCAATCCTTCATCGGCCGCCACCCCTTCCCCGGACCGGGTCTGGCGATCCGCTGCCCCGGCGAGATCACCCGCGAAAAGCTGGAGATTCTGCGCGAAGCGGACGCCGTCTATATCGACCAGATCCGCAAGCACGGGCTTTATGATGAGATCTGGCAGGCCTTTGTTGCCATCCTGCCGGTGCGCACCGTGGGCGTGATGGGCGACGGGCGCACCTATGATTACGCCTGCGCGCTGCGGGCGGTGACATCGGTCGACGGGATGACGGCGGATTACTACCCCTTCACCCATGAATTCCTGGGCGAAACCGCCACCCGCATCATCAACGAGGTCAAGGGCATCAACCGTTGCACCTATGACATCACGTCGAAACCGCCCGGCACCATCGAATGGGAGTGACCCTGACAGGGCATATCGACGTCCCGCCCCACCGGTTGGAGGAGGTGCGCGATGCCTTGGCCGAGCATATCCGCCTGACCCGCGCCGAACCGGGTTGTCTGGCCTTTGACGTAACCGAAGACCCCGACCATCCCGGCCGCTTTGCAGTGGCCGAGCGCTTTGTCGATGCCGCGGCCTTTGCCGCCCATCAGGCGCGGGCGGGGGCATCGGACTGGGCGCGCATCACCGACGGGATCGCGCGCCACTACACCGTCACCGGGATGGATCCGTGACGGTGCGCGTGGCATGAACAGCACCCTGCGTGCCGCGCTCTGGATGACCGGGGCGATTGCGTCCTTCACGTCGATGGCGGTGGCGGGGCGCGAACTGGCCGGGGTGCTCGACACGTTCGAGATCATGACCTATCGCAGCCTTGTGGGCATCATCATCGTCTGCCTGTGGCTGACGCTGATGCGGCGCTGGCCCATGGTCAGCGCGCGCCATCTGGGGCTGCACGGGCTGCGCAACGTCGCCCATTTCACCGGCCAGAACCTGTGGTTCTTTGCCGTCAGCGCCACGCCGCTGGCGCTGGTCTTTGCGCTGGAATTCACCACGCCGCTTTGGGTGGTGGTGCTGGCGCCGCTGTTTTTGGGGGAACGGCTGACGCGCACGCGCCTTGCCTGCGCCGGGCTCGGCTTTGTGGGCATCCTGATCGTGGCGCGGCCCGGATCCATCCCGCTGACGCCGGGGGTGCTGGCGGCGGCCGGCTGCGCGATCTTCTTTGCCCTGACCATGGTCTTTACCAAACGCCTGACGCGGCAGACCAATATCGCGTCGATCCTGTTCTGGCTGACGGTGATGCAGGCCGGGCTGGGGCTGGCGGTGGCCGGGCATGACGGCGCCATCACCCTGCCCGATGCGCAGGCCCTACCCTATGTGGTTCTGATCGGCTGCGCGGGTCTGCTGGCGCATCTGTGCATCACCTCGGCGCTGGCGATTGCGCCTGCAACGGTGGTTGTGCCGCTGGATTTCCTGCGTTTGCCGGTGATCGCGGTGCTGGGCTGGATGCTTTATGGCGAATCACTGGACCCCTGGATCGGGCTGGGTGCGGCGCTGATCCTGGCCGCGAACTATATAAACATCCTGAATGAGAGACATATCGTTACCTAAATAACGCAACCCGGCAAATCGGCCCGGTTTACGCTTGGTTATGAATTGACCGAAGCAACAAACAAATGCGCAATCCCCGTGAGCACGCAATTTAATTAGCGCACGAGGGGGGAGAATCCAGATGCGTACGACTATGACAGGTCTCGGACTTGTTCTTTGCACCGTTTCGGCCACAGCGGTGTCCGCAGGCGGGCTTGACCGCACCGGTCAATCGGTTGGCCTGCTGTTTGAAAGCGGCAATTATGCGGAATTTTCGATCGGCCGGGCAAACCCCGATCTGACCGGTAACGATGTGCGCAACCTCAATCCGTTTGGCACCCCCACGGGGGACGTGGGCCACGGGTTCAACCAGGTTGGCGCAGGGATCAAATACGACATCAACGACAAGATGTCGGTCGCGCTGATCTATGATCAGCCCTGGGGGTCGGACATTTCCTATCCCGAATTCAACGGCAACCCGACAACGCCGGGCTCGCTCCTGCTGGGCGGGACCGAGGCGATTTCGAACTCGGACGCCTTTACCGGCCTTCTGCGCTACAAGTTCAATGACAACTGGAGCGCCCATGGTGGTCTGCGCTATCAGCAGATCGACGGCAATATCGCGCTGAGCGGCCTGGCCTACGGCCCGACCGGCGGGCCCGGCTTCAACGGCTATTCGATCGACCTCGCACAGGATGGCGCCTTTGGTTTCGTGGTCGGTGGTGCCTATGAGATCCCCGACATCGCCATGCGCGTGGCGGTGACCTATAGCTCGGAAATCGAACATGAATTCAATTCGACCGAGCGCTTTGGCTTCTCGCCGCTGACCATCGCGGGCGAAAAGAAGGTCAAGACGCCGCAATCGCTCAACCTCGATTTCCAGACCGGGATCGCGGCCAACACCCTGCTGATCGGCAACATCCGCTGGGCCGAGCACAGCGTGGTGAACCTTGACACCACCTCGGTCGGTCCGCTTCCCAGCGTCAACCTGATCGACATTGACGACAGCTGGACCTTCAACCTGGGCGTGGCGCGCCGGTTCAATGAAAACTGGGCGGGCACGATTTCCTTCGGCCACGAAACCGAACGCAGCGACAACCTGGTGTCGCCGCTGGCGCCCACCAACGGATTCAACAGCGTCGCCCTTGGCGTACAGTACACCCAAGGCCCGATGCGGATTTCGGGTGGTGTGCGCTATGCCCTGCTGGGTGATGCCTTTGCCGAAACCGGCACCCCGGATGTTGCACGCGCCGAATTCAAGAACAACGATGTTGTCAGCTTTGGTGTGCGGGTCGGCTTTTCCTTCTGATCACGTCACATCCGCCTGATCAGACCCCCCGCAGCGCGCTGCGGGGGTTTTTCTTTGCGCAGGAACCGGATCGCGCTGCGGCATGCCCGCGTCTAAGCCGGTTCCATGACCGATCAAAAGACCCTGTCGCCCCGTGTCTGGGCCGAACTTGTGCTGCTGGCGCTGATCTGGGGCGGCTCGTTCCTGTCGATCCGGCTGGCGCTGGACGAATTGCCCGTGCTCACGGTGGTGTTTCACCGCGTGTTCTGGGCCGCCATCCTGCTGTGGATCGTGGTGGCGCTGCGCCGCGTGCCGCTGCCGCGTGACCCGCGCATCTGGGCGGCCTTTCTGGTGATGGGGTGCCTCAACAACATCATCCCCTTCGGCCTGATGTCCTGGGGCCAGCTGCATATCGAAAGCGGGCTGACCGCGATCCTGAATGCCAGCACCGCGATCTTTGGGGTGCTGACCGCCGCGCTGGCCTTTGACGACGAACGGCTGAGCCTGCGCCGGGGCGTCGGCGTCACCATCGGCTTTGCGGGCGTGGTCATAACCATCGGCCCCGCCGCGCTGTTGCAGTTCGATCTGCGCAGCATGGCCCAGATCGCGGTGCTGGGCGGCGCGCTCAGCTATGCGCTGGCGGCGGTCTGGGGGCGCAGGCATCTGGCGGGGCTGCCGCCCGTCCTGGCGGCTGCGGGCATGGTCACGGGCTCGGCCATCGGGCTGGCCCCGCTGATGCTGATGGTAGACGGCCCGCCCCGGCTGGATCTGGCGCCGGTGACCTGGGGGGCCATCGCCTATTACGCGCTGGTGGCGACGGCGGGGGCCTATCTGCTTTACTACCGGGTGCTGCGCACCGCCGGCAGCGGCAATCTGCTGCTGGTCACGCTGCTGATCCCACCGGTCGCCATCGGGCTCGGGGCGGTTGTGCTGGGCGAAACCCTGACGCCGGGGGTCTTTGCGGGATCGGCCGTGCTGGCCCTTGGGTTGCTGATCCTCAACGGGCGGTGCGCCGCACCTGCGCGCGATTGACCCTGCACGCACATCCCCTTAGCACGGATCCAAAGCACACATCCGGGCGGGACCGGAGCGACAACAAGGGGCACAGGGCATGCTGTACACATCCGCGCAGGACTGGCGCGACGCCAGCCACAAACGCATCGTCTTTTTCGGCATGTCGGGTCTGGGCAAAACCCATATCAGCAACATCCTGCGCGCTGCGGGCAGCTGGTTTCACTACAGCGTCGATTACCGCATCGGCACCCGCTATCTGGGCGAGGCGATCACCGACAACGCCAAGGCCGAAGCCATGAAGGTGCCGTTCCTACGCGACCTGCTGATGTCGGATTCGATCTATATCGGATCGAACATCACCTTTAACAACCTGACGCCCGTGTCCACCTATCTGGGCAAACCGGGCGATCCCGCGCGCGGCGGGCTGCCCATCGGCGAATATCAGCGCCGGCAGGATCAGTTCCGCGACGCCGAGATCGCCGCCCTGCATGACATTTCGCATTTTTCGCGCCGCTCCGAGGCGCTTTATGGCTATCCCAACTTCATCTGCGATACCGGCGGGTCGATCTGCGAATGGGTCGATGCCGACAACCCCGATGACCCGATCCTGACCGAGCTGTCGCGCCATGCGCTGCTGGTCTGGATCCGCGGCACCGACGCACATACCCAAGAGCTGATCCGCCGCTTTGACCGCGCGCCCAAACCCATGGCCTATCAGCCGCAGTTCCTCGCCCGCTGCTGGGATGCCTATCTGGACGAACAGGGGGTGGATGCCGACCATGTCGATCCCGACGCCTTTGTGCGCTGGACCTATGCCCGCGCGCTGGCCCACCGCCAGCCCCGCTATGAGGCGATGGCCAAATGGGGCGTCACGGTGGAGGCCAGCGACATCTGGGCCACCGACAGCGAAGACGCCTTTGTCGACCTCATCGCAGGGGCGCTTGACCGCGCGCCCTAGGCGCGGCCGCGAACACAAACCCGTGCACCGGTTTGCGCTGCGCGCCCGAATGCCCTAGATCACCCCGTCACAAGGGGCGCCTGCGCCCCGTCGCTTTCACCCACCGTCACCCACAGACACACGGACAAGACAATGCCCATCAAGATCCCCGCAGACCTGCCCGCCTATGACGTGCTCACGCGCGAAGGCGTCATGGTCATGTCCGAGGATCAGGCATCGCGTCAGGACATCCGCCCGCTGCGCATCGGGCTGCTGAACCTGATGCCCAAGAAGATCCAGACCGAAAACCAGTTCGCCCGCCTGATCGGGGCAACGCCGCTGCAGATCGAGCTGAGCCTCATCCGCATGTCCGAGCACCGCACCAAGACCACGGCCGCGGCGCATATGGCCGAATTCTACCGCCCCTTTCAGGAGGTGAAGACGGAAAAGTTCGACGGTCTGATCATCACCGGCGCCCCGATCGAGCATCTTGAGTTCGACGCGGTGACCTATTGGGACGAACTGGGCGAGGTCTTCGACTGGACCCAGACCCATGTGCAATCCACCTTTGGCGTCTGCTGGGGCGGGATGGCGATGATCAACCATTTCCACGGGGTGCGCAAACACATGCTCGACGCCAAGGCGTTCGGCTGTTTTCGCCATCGCAACCTGGCGCCCGCATCGCCCTATCTGAGGGGCTTTTCGGATGACTGCGTGGTGCCTGTCAGCCGCTGGACCGAAATTCGCCAGCCCGAGATCGACGCCGCGCCGGGCCTGACCACCCTGCTGGGCAGTGACGATGTCGGCCCCTGTCTGGTCGAAGATCCGGGCCATCGCGCGCTCTATATCTTCAACCATTTCGAATATGACAGCGACACGCTGAAACAGGAATATGACCGCGATGTGGGGGCCGGCACGCCGATCAACGTGCCGATCAACTACTATCCCGATGACGACCCGTCACAAACCCCGCAAAACCGCTGGAGAAGCCACGCGCATCTTCTATATGGCAACTGGATCAACCAGATTTACCAGTCCACGCCCTATGATCTTGATGCCATTGGCCGCTAAATTCCTGATCGGCCTTGTGGCCCTGGCCGCGCTCGTGGCCGGTGTGACGCATTGGCGGGCCAGCGCGCGCGAGGCTGAGGCCGAAACCCGGTATCCGCCGCTGGGGCAGATGATCGACCTGCCCGGCGGGCCCGTGCATGCGGTGGTGATGGGCAGCGGGCCGGATCTGGTTTTGATCCATGGCTCGAACGGCAATGTGCGCGACATGACCTATGCGCTGGCGCCCGCGCTGGCCGAGCGTTACCGGGTGATCATTCTGGATCGTCCGGGGCTGGGCTATAGCCCTGCGCGCGACGCGGATGGCGACAGCCTTGCCGATCAGGCCCGCGCCCTGCGCGACGCCGCCCAAGCGCTTGGTGCGCATCAGCCCATCGTGATGGGCCAGAGCTATGGCGGGGCCGTGGCGCTGGCCTGGGCCGTGCACTATCCCGACAGCATCGCCGCACTGGTGCCGCTGGCGGCGGCGTCGAACCCCTGGGGCGGGCCGCTTGATCCGCTTTACCGGGTGACCTCGACCCGGCTGGGTCAGGCCGTGGTGGTGCCCCTGATCACCGCCTTTGTCAGCACCGCGCGGGTGAATGACAACATCGCATCCGTGTTCGAGCCCCAGCCCGCCCCACCCGATTATGGCGATCACATCGGGGTCGGCCTGACCCTGCGCCGCGCGCCCATGCGCGCCAACGCCCTGCAGAGACGCGATATTCTGACCGAGATCACCGCGCTGCAGCCGCGCTATGGGCAGATCACCGTGCCCACCGAAATCGTCCATGGCACCGCCGATGACATCGTGCCGCTGCACACCCATTCCGCCAAGCTGGTGCACCAGATCCCCGGCGCCGTGCTGACCGAACTGCCGGGCATCGGCCATATGCCCCATCAGGTCGCCGTGCCGCAGGTGGTGGCCGCCATCGACCGTGCCGCCGCACGGTCCGGTTTGCGTTAAGCCGCTTAACATTCCATATTGAGGCCAAGACCAAAGCAAGGAAGGCGCGCCCATGCAGAATGCCAGCTCTGACCGCCAGACGGGCCCGATCCACCGCTATTATCAGGACCACGCCCCGGACGCGGTGCGCGCGGCCATCAAGGATGGCGGCGGCAAGACCGTCCTGTCCGACAGCTACCCGCACAAGAAGCCGATCAAACGCGCCGAATACGAGGCCCGTTTGCACCTGATGCAGATCGAACTGGTCAAGATGCAGGCCTGGTGCCGGGCCACCAACCAGCGCGTGGCGATGATCTTTGAAGGGCGCGATGCGGCCGGAAAAGGCGGGTCGATCAAGCGGTTCACAGAGCACCTCAACCCGCGCGGCGCGCGCGTCGTCGCGCTTGCCAAACCGTCGGATGCGGAACGCACACAATGGTATTTTCAACGCTATATCAATCATTTGCCGTCCGGTGGCAACCTATCACTTTATGATCGCAGCTGGTACAACCGGGGCGTGGTCGAACATGTGTTCGGCTTTTGCACCCCGACCGAACGCGAGACGTTCTTTCGCCAGGTCCTGCCGCTGGAACAGGCGCTGGTGCATGACGGGCTGCACCTGGTGAAATTCTGGCTCAATGTCGGGCGCGCCGAACAGCTGCGCCGCTTCATGGAGCGCGAGACCGACCCCCTGAAACACTGGAAGCTCAGCCCCATCGACATCGACGGGCTGGCACAATGGGACGCCTATAGCGATGCGATCCGCGAAACGCTGGCGCGAACTCATTCCGACATTGCCCCCTGGACGGTGATCCGGTCGGATGACAAGAAACGCGCGCGCCTTGCCGCGATCCGCCATCTGCTGAGCCAGCTCGACTATGACGGCAAGAACGAAGATGCCCTTGGCGACCCCTTTGACCTGATCTGTGGCGGGCCCGAGATTCTGGATGCCTAAGCGCGGCTACCACCACGGCAACCTGCGTCAGGCCCTGATTGATGCAGCCCTGGTGCTGATCACCGAAAAAGGGCCCGGCGGCTTTACCCTGTCCGAAGCGGCCAAGGCGGCCGGGGTCACCCCGGCGGCGGTCTATCGCCATTTTCAGGGGCGCGAGGATCTGATCGCCGAAGCCGCCCATCAGGGCTATGCGATCTTTGCCGATCTGATGGAATTTGCCTATCAGGGCGGCCAGCCTTCGGCGCTGGCCGCGTTCGAAGCTACCGGCCGCGCCTATCTGGCCTTTGCCCGCAAATATCCCGGCCATTACATTGCGATGTTTGAAAGTGGCATTTCCGTCAATCGCACGCCAGACCTTGCCCAGATCGCCGAACGTGCGCGCCGCGTGATGGAACAGGCCGCACGCGATCTAAGCCAACATATCCCGCCCGAAAAACGCCCCCCTGCCAGCATGTTTTCCGCCCATATCTGGGCGATGAGCCACGGGGTTGTGGAACTGTTCGCCCGCAATTCCCCCGGCACGCA
>JAOXSC010000175.1 GCA_025800215.1 Marinibacterium sp. | reverse complement strand
AACATCGCTACCAGTTTGGCGGCCTGTGCATCATAGGCGTCTGCATCGTCCCAGGTCCGGCGCGGGTCCAGCAACACTTCGGCCACGCCCGGTACGGCCACCGGCACATCAAAGCCGAAATTCGGATCCTTGCGGAACTCTGCCTCAGCCAGAGTGCCCTCCAGCGCCGCGGTCAGCAGCGCGCGGGTGGCACGGATCGGCATGCGTGACCCGGTGCCGTGGGCGCCGCCGGTCCAGCCGGTGTTCACCAGCCAGCAGGTCGCGCCATGCTGAGCGATCTTTTCACGCAGCAGGTTGCCGTAGACCTCGGGGCGGCGCGGCATGAAAGGCGCGCCAAAGCAGGTCGAGAATGTCGGTTCGGGGTCGGTCACGCCGCGCTCGGTTCCGGCCACCTTGGAGGTGAAGCCCGACAGGAAGTGATACATCGCCTGCGCCGGGGTCAGCCGCGCGATCGGAGGCAACACACCAAACGCATCACAGGTCAGCATGATGATGTTCTTGGGGTGGCCACCCTGGCCGGTGCTGGATGCGTTCGAAATCGCCTCCAGC
>JAOXSC010000131.1 GCA_025800215.1 Marinibacterium sp. | reverse complement strand
CCAAGCGTAAAGAGCGCAAGAACATCGCCTCGGGCGTTGCGCATGTGAACTCGACCTTCAACAACACCAAGATCCTGATCTCGGATGTGCAAGGCAACGCGATCTCGTGGTCGTCGGCTGGCACGATGGGCTTCAAAGGGTCGCGGAAATCGACCCCCTATGCTGCTCAGCTGGCTGCCGAAGATGCAGGCCGCAAGGCACAGGAACATGGCGTGAAAACGCTTGAGGTCGAAGTTCAGGGCCCCGGTTCGGGCCGTGAATCGGCGCTGCGTGCGCTGGCTGCTGTTGGCTTCAACATCACGTCGATCCGCGACGTGACCCCGATTGCCCATAACGGCTGCCGCCCGCCGAAGCGCCGCCGCGTCTAAGGCCGGTTAAACGTTTTCGGGGGCTGCGCATCGCGCGGCCCCCACATCTATTTTCGACCCTCGGGCGTCAGGGCCAATTGGACATGGGGCTCTGGCAGGAATGGAGGCATACATGATCCATAAGAACTGGGCTGAACTGATCAAGCCGACCCAGCTTGACGTGCGTCCGGGCAACGAGCCCGCACGCCAGGCAACCGTCATTGCCGAACCGCTGGAACGCGGCTTTGGTCTGACGCTGGGCAACGCGCTGCGTCGCATCCTGATGTCGTCGCTGCAAGGCGCGGCCATCACCAGCGTGCAGATCGACAACGTGCTGCACGAATTTTCGTCGGTTGCCGGTGTGCGCGAAGATGTCACCGACATCATCCTGAACCTCAAGCAGGTTTCGCTGCGCATGGAAGTCGAAGGGCCCAAGCGCCTGTCGATCTCGGCCAAGGGCCCGGCCATCGTGACCGCTGGCCACATCAGCGAAAGCGCGGGCATCGAGGTTCTGAACCCCGAGCATGTGATCTGCCACCTCGACGATGGTGCGGATCTGTTCATGGAACTGACCGTGAACACCGGCAAAGGCTATGTGTCGGCCGAAAAGAACAAACCCGAAGACGCGCCCATCGGCCTGATCCCGATCGACGCGATCTATTCGCCGGTCAAGCGCGTGTCCTATGACGTGCAGCCCACCCGCGAAGGTCAGGTGCTCGACTATGACAAGCTGACCATGAAGGTGGAAACCGACGGCTCGCTGACGCCGGATGACGCGGTGGCCTATGCGGCGCGGATCCTGCAGGATCAGCTGTCGATCTTCGTGAACTTCGACGAGCCGGAATCGGCCGGGCGTCAGGACGAAGATGACGGGCTGGAATTCAACCCCCTGCTTCTCAAGAAAGTGGACGAGCTGGAACTGTCGGTGCGGTCTGCAAACTGCCTCAAGAACGACAACATCGTCTATATCGGCGATCTGATCCAGAAGACCGAAGCCGAGATGCTGCGCACCCCGAACTTCGGCCGCAAGTCGCTGAACGAGATCAAAGAGGTTCTGTCGGGCATGGGCCTGCACCTTGGCATGGATGTCGAAGACTGGCCGCCGGACAATATCGAAGATCTGGCCAAGAAATTCGAAGACGCGTTCTAAGCGGCGGTGGGCTGAAGCCCACCCTACCTTGGAACAGGCGTAGGCCGGGCTTCAGCCCGGCGCACCCAGATCAGATGCAAATGCGAAAGCCGGGCGGTCTGCCCGGCTTTTTCTTTGGCTGCTTGATCCGATGTTATTTCGCGAAATCAGGAAATAGCGTTGAACCCTTTGGGCCATTCGGGCACACCCGTCGCAACCGCGATTTTTCAGGACCCGCCACCCATGACCGATCTCAGCCAGGACGACACCACCCCGAACCTTGACGACGGGCGCTTTCGCCAGCCTGACCGGTCGATCCTTGCCACACCGCTGCGATCGACGCACGCGCCGCGCATTCTGCTGCTGCATGGTTCGCTGCGCGCGCGGTCCTTTTCGCGGCTGGCCAATGCCGAAGCCGCCCGCATCCTGCGCAAGCTGGGCTGCGAGACACGCGTGTTTGACCCTGCCGGCCTGCCTTTGCCCGACGCGGTCGAAGCAGATCACCCCAAAGTGGCCGAGCTGCGCGATCTGGTGACCTGGTCCGAAGGCATGGTCTGGTGCTCGCCCGAGCGCCACGGCACCATGAGCGCCATCATGAAGGCACAGATCGACTGGATCCCGCTGTCCTTGGGCGCGGTGCGCCCGACCCAGGGCAAGACGCTGGCGCTGATGCAGGTCTGTGGGGGGTCGCAGAGCTTTAACGCGGTCAATCAGATGCGGGTTCTGGGCCGCTGGATGCGCTGCCTGACGATCCCGAATCAAAGCTCGGTCGCGCGAGCCTTTACCGAATTTAACGATGCGGACCGCATGCTGCCATCGCCCTATTACAACCGGATCGTCGATGTCATGGAAGAGCTGGTGAAATTCACCCTGCTGACCCGTGATCTGACCGAGCATCTGACCGATCGCTACAGCGAACGCGCCGAAACCGCATCGGAGCTGTCGGCGCGGGTCAATCAGCGTTCGATCTGAGCCTGTCATCTGGGCTTGCAGCGGATCGGAAGATCCAGTAAGGGACGGCATCCGGTTTCGGGCAACTGCCCCGCAGGCCGGGTGGCGTGGGGCCTTCGGGCCCTTTCGCATTTCGGGCATCCGCCCCAAGGAGAGCCCCTGACGCGCATCAGGGGCCGGACAAAGCAAAACGTGAAAGAAGGATTGAAATCATGCGTCACGCACGTGGTTACCGCCGCCTGAACCGCACCCATGAGCACCGCAAGGCTCTGTTTGCAAACATGGCAGGCTCGCTCATCGAACATGAGCAGATCAAAACGACCCTCCCCAAGGCCAAAGAACTGCGCCCGATCGTGGAAAAGCTGATCACGCTGGCCAAGCGCGGCGATCTGCACGCCCGCCGTCAGGCCGCATCGCGTCTGAAAGAAGACAAGGACGTGGCAAAGCTGTTCGAGGTTCTGGGCCCGCGCTACAAGGACCGTCAGGGTGGCTATGTCCGCATCCTGAAGGCCGGCTTCCGCTATGGCGACATGGCGCCCATGGCGATCATCGAATTCGTCGACCGTGACGTCGACGCCAAAGGCGCGGCCGACAAGGCCCGCGTGGCTGCCGAAGAGGCCGCCGAAGACTGATTTCGGCCATCATGCCGACGCTGCGCCCCGCCTGAAATTCAGGCGGGGCGTTTTGGTTTCGGGGCGGGCGATGCTGTTGCGGCTTGGCGATGGGGCCCGATCCCGGATAGCGATGACGGGGCAGACCCTGCAGGAGGAAAGACCATGAAATCCTGGCTGACATTCTTTGACCTGCAGGGGCTGGTTTTCGGGATCGTGATGACCAGCCTGGGGGTTTTGTTTCTGAAATCGGCGGGCTTTGTGACCGGGCAGCTGGCGGGGCTGTCGCTGCTGCTGTCCTATGTGACGCCCTATGGGTTTGGGCTGCTCTATACGCTGGTCAGCCTGCCGTTTTTCGTGCTCGCCTGGGTGCGGCGCGGGCCGGTCTTTACCCTGCGCACGGTGGCGGTGGTGCTGGGGATTTCGCTTTTTGCGCCGTTTCTGGCCACGCTGGTGTCCTTTGACCGGCTGGATCCGGTGGCGGCGGCGGTGCTGGCGGGGGCGTGCAGCGGTGTGGGGCTGGTGGCGATCTTTCGGCACAATGCATCCGCCGGGGGTGCCACGATCCTGGCCATCGTGATCGAAGAGCGCACCGGGCTCAGGGCGGGCTGGGTGCAGCTGATGGTCGATGTGGCGATCTTTGCGGGGGCGGCCTTTGTGCTGTCACCGATGCAGCTTGGGCTGTCCTTTCTGGGGGCGGTGATCATGAACCTGATCATTGCCTGGAATTTCAATGTGGGGCAGGTCGCGACCGGCGAACCGGGCTGACACGGGCGCAGGGGTGCGAAGGGCTGGACAAGGCGCGCCGCCGCCGCTAGCGTTGCGCCCATGACCCGTACCTATGCCGCAGTCTGGTATTTCTATTTTCCACGCCACATGGCGGTGGAACGGGTCTGCGCGTGCTGAAACACATCGGATAACGCGACAAACGGATACCCAACCAACCGCCCCCAAGGGCGGTTTTTCGTATCCGCCGGGGCCTTGACGAAAGAGCCACCATGACCCCCCAGACCCAGAACCTTCGCATTGTCGGGATGCAGGATCTTGTTTCACCACAGGATCTGGCCCGGCGCATCCCCATCACCGACAAGGCGGCCGAGACCGCAACCCAGGGCCGCAGCGCCATTCAGGACATCCTGCATGGCCGATCGGACCGGCTGATCGTCGTTGTGGGCCCCTGTTCCATCCACGATCCCGATGCGGCGCTGGATTACGCGCGCCGGTTGCGGGTGGCGCGGGTGCAGCATGCCGACGCGCTTGAGATCGTGATGCGCGTCTATTTCGAAAAGCCGCGCACCATTGGCGGCTGGAAAGGGCTGATCAATGATCCGGGGCTTGATGAGAGTTTCCGCATCAATGACGGGCTGGCCATTGCGCGGCGGCTCTGCCGGTCGATCACCGAACTGGATCTGCCGGTGGGCACCGAATTTCTGGATGCGGCCGTGCCGCAATACATCGCGGATCTGGTCAGCTGGGCCGCCATCGGGGCACGCACCACCGAAAGCCAGATCCACCGCGAAATGGCGTCGGGCCTGTCCTGCCCGGTGGGGTTCAAGAACGGCACGCGCGGCAATCTGCAGATCGCGCTGGACGCGGTGCGCTCGGCGGCGCGGGCGCATCATTTCATGGCGCTGAACGATGACGGGCGCGCCGCGATTGCGGCAACGGCGGGCAACCCCGACTGCCATGTCATCCTGCGTGGCGGGGCCGAGCCGAACTATGACGCGGCATCGGTGCAGGCGGCCTGTGCGCAGGCCGAACGGGACGGGATCCGCCCGCAGGTGATGGTGGATGCCAGCCACGCCAACAGCGCCAAGGATCACTGCAGGCAGGGCGCGGTGCTGGCGGATCTGGGCGCGCAGATTGCCGGTGGTGACCAGCGCATCACCGGGGTGATGATCGAAAGCCATCTGATCGAAGGGCGTCAGAACGCCGATGCCACCCCGCTGACCTATGGCCAGTCGATCACCGATGCCTGCATCGGCTGGGATGACACCGCCACCCATCTGGCCGCATTGGCCGACGCGGTGCGCACCCGCCGGGGCAAAGCGGCGGCGCTGTCCGCGTGACCGGCCTCGCCCGCGCGCCGCATCCCGGTGCGCGGGGTCATCGCAACGCGATGGTTGAATTGACGGGCATTGCTGGTCATATCGCCCCATGCGCGCATGTCCCAGCCGGGGCATGCGCGCGGGATGGCATCACAGACGGACCCGACATGACACGATTTCTGACCTCTGCCTTTATCGCTGCCCTTTGCTCGGGCCTGCTCGGGGGGCTGCCTGCGAATGCTCAGGCGCAGGTGCCGTCCAGCCAGGCCGAGATCGCGCTCAGCTTTGCGCCGCTGGTCAAACAGGCCTCGCCCGCGGTGGTCAACATCTACGCCAAGCGCGTGACCGAGGCCCGCAGCCCGTTCGAAGATGATCCGTTCTTTGGCGAGTTCTTTCGCAACTTTGCGCCGTCGCGGCCACGGGTGCAGAATTCGCTGGGCTCGGGCGTGATCCTTGGGGCGGATGGCATCGTGGTGTCGAACTACCACGTGGTCGGCATGGCGACCGAGATCAACGTGGTGCTGGCCGACCGCCGCGAATTCGAAGCGCAGGTGCTGCTGGCCGATCGCGACAGCGATCTGGCGATCCTCAAGATCGAGCATGCCGAAGATCTGCCCTTCCTTGAGATCCGCAATTCCGACGAGGTCGAAGTGGGCGAACTGGTGCTGGCCATCGGCAACCCCTTTGGAGTGGGTCAGACCGTCAGCAGCGGCATCGTGTCGGGGCTGGCGCGTTCGGGTGCGTCGGCGGGGCTGGGGCGCGGCTATTTCATCCAGACCGATGCGCCGATCAATCCGGGCAATTCGGGCGGGGCGCTGATCGACATGGCCGGGCGGCTGATCGGGATCAACACCTCGATCATCTCGCGCTCGGGCGGGTCGAACGGGATCGGCTTTGCGATCCCGGCCAATCTGGTGAGCCAGTTCGTCGAGCAGGCCCGCGCCGGTGGCGACAGCTTTGACCGGCCCTGGGCGGGCATGTCGGGGCAGCCGGTGGATGCCGATCTGGCCGACTCGTTGGGCCTCAGCCCCGAAGGGATCCTGATTTCCGACCTGCATGCCGAAAGCCCCTTTGTCGCGGCCGGGCTGCGCGTGGGCGACGTGATCACCGGGGTCGACGGTCTGCCCGTGAACACGCCCCAGGAAATGGTATTTCGCATGTCGGTCACCGGGATCGGCGGCCATGTGAGCGTGGCCTATGCCCGCGCGGGCGAGGCGGGCACCGTGGATGTTGCCATGATCACTGCCCCCAACACGCCCAGCCCCGATCCCGAAACGCTGGATGACCGCACCGTGCTGCCGGGCCTGTCGGTGGCGCGCGCCAACCCCGCGACCATCGTGGATTACCAGCTGCCGCTGAACACCAAAGGCACCTTTGTCACCGATCCCGGCCGCTATGGCGGGCGCGTGGGGCTGCGGCCCGGTGATGTGCTGGTCGACATCGACGGCACCGAAATCGAAACGCCGCGCGATGTGCGCCGGGCGCTGACCCGGCCCGGACGCAGCGTGTCGATGACCGTGTCGCGGCGCGGACAACCGGTGTCGCTGCGGTTCCGGCCCTGATGGCGGATCTGTTCGACACCCCCGGTGCTGGCCCTGATCCCGATCCCGATCGGCCTGATCCGCAGCGCCCGCTGGCCGACCGTTTGCGCCCGCGTCAGCTGGGTGATGTGATAGGCCAGCGTCAGGTGCTGGGCCTTGAGGCGCCATTGGGCGTGATGCTGGCCTCGGGCAGCCTGTCGAGCCTGATCTTCTGGGGTCCGCCCGGTGTCGGCAAAACCACCATCGCGCGCCTGCTGGCGGATGAAACGGATCTGCATTTCGTGCAGATCAGCGCCATTTTCACCGGCGTGCCCGAGCTGCGCAAAGTGTTCGAAGCCGCCCGGATCCGTCGTCAGAACGGGCAGGGGACGCTGCTGTTTGTCGACGAAATCCACCGCTTCAACAAAAGCCAGCAGGACGGGTTCCTGCCACATATGGAAGACGGCACGATCCTGCTGGTGGGGGCGACCACCGAAAACCCGTCATTCGAGCTGAACGCCGCCCTTCTCAGCCGGGCTCAGGTGCTGGTGCTTGAACGGCTGGGGGCGGATGATCTGGGCGCATTGGCGGCGCGGGCCGAAGGCGCGCTTGGCACCAAGCTGCCGCTCGACCCCGAGGCGCGCGCTGCATTGGTCGAGATGGCCGATGGCGACGGGCGGGCGCTGTTGAACCTGATCGAACAGGTGGTGGCCTGGCGTGTGGATGCGCCGCTTGATCCCGATGCGCTGGCAGCGCGGCTGATGAAGCGGGCGGCGAAATACGACAAGTCGGGGGATGAGCATTACAACCTGATTTCCGCGCTGCACAAATCGGTGCGCGGATCGGATCCCGATGCCGCGCTCTACTGGTTTGCCCGCATGCTGGAAGGCGGGGAAGACCCCCGCTTTCTTGCCCGCCGCCTGACCCGCATGGCGGTCGAAGATATTGGCCTGGCCGATCCGCAGGCCCAGGCGGTCTGCCTGCAAAGCTGGCAGACCTATGAACGGCTTGGGTCGCCCGAAGGTGAATTGGCCCTGGCGCAGGCGGTGATCTACCTGGCGCTGGCGCCCAAATCCAATGCGGGATACGCCGCCTACAAGGGCGCGCGGCGGCTGGCCAAGAAGACCGGCAGCGACATGCCGCCCAAACACATCCTCAACGCGCCCACCCGGCTGATGAAGGATCAGGGATATGGCGCGGATTATGCCTATGACCACGATCAGCAGGATGCGTTTTCGGGTCAGAACTATTTCCCCGACGGGCTCGAGCGCCCGGTGCTTTACGATCCGGTCGAACGGGGATTCGAACGTGATCTGCGCAAGCGGGTGGACTACTTTGCCCGGCTCAGGGCTGAACGCCAGCGCGACTGACGCCGGGTAATTGCCCTTCGACGCCACGGCCGACCTGACAGACCGGTCCGCGCGCGCTTGGCTGGTCACACGGTGATCGCCAAGGAGGAGGAGCCATGACCGTTCACATCGAAACATCAGGGCCTGTATGGACCATCATCCATGACCGCCCCGATGCCCGCAATGCCATGGATCGCGACAGTGCACGCGCGCTCTATGACGCCTTTGTGGAGTTTGACGCCAGCGACGCCAGCGTTGCGGTGCTCTGGGGCCGGGGCGGCGCGTTCTGCGCGGGCTGGGATCTGAAACTGGCCGCAACCCTGCAGGATCCCGAGGCGTTTCGGGCCTATGTTGCCGACCATGCCTTTCCCGATGACCCGGATGCGCTGCCGGGGCCCGGCGCGCTTGGGCCCACGCGGCTGGAGCTGTCGAAACCGGTGATCGGCGCCATCGAAGGCCCCGCTGTTGCCGGCGGGATGGAGCTTGCCCTGTGGTGCGACATCCGGGTGATGGCCGAAGACGCCTATATGGGCGTCTATTGCCGCCGCTGGGGCATCACGCTGATGGATGGCGGAACCGTGCGGCTGCCCCGCCTTGTGGGGCAGGGCAAAGCGCTTGAGATCGCACTGACCGGCCGCAAGGTTGCGGCGGCGGAATGTCAGGCCATCGGGCTGGCCGAACGCGTCGTGGCGCCGGGCGATGCGCGGGCGGCGGCCGAAGCCATGGCGCATGAGATCGCGCGCTTTCCCCAGGCGGCGGTGCGGGCCGACCGCCGCGCCATCATCGAAACCCGCGGGATGCCTGTGCGTCAGGCGCTGCGTCATGAATGGGACCACGGGGGCGATGCGATCCTGACCCAGGGGGCGGCGGGTGCCGGGCGCTTTGCCGCCGGGGCCGGGCGTCACGGCGATTTCCACAAGATCTGATCGCGTGCGCGCGGCGCCTATTGCTTGACATGGGCGGGGTGCCGCGCGACAGACCGGTTATGTTGACAAACCTTTCCATGGTGGCCCTTGGCGGTGCGCTCGGGGCCTCTCTGCGCTATCTGACCGGGCTGGGGATCGTGCACCTGTTCGGGCGCACGGGCTTTCCGCTGGGCATCATTACGGTGAATGTGCTTGGCTCGTTCCTGATGGGGGTGTTCGCGATCCTTGCGCTGCATCGCGGGCTCAATCATCTCAGCCCGCTGGTGATGACGGGTCTGTTTGGTGGCTTTACCACGTTTTCGGCCTTTGCGCTGGAAACCTCGGTCCTGATTGAACGGGGCGATTTCGGGCATGCGGCGCTTTATGTGCTGCTGTCGGTGGGGCTGTCGATTGCGGCGCTGTTTCTGGGCCTTTGGCTGACACGTGGAGTAATGGCATGAGCGCTGTGCAGATGGTAACCGTGGCGGCCGGGGATGGCGACCAGCGGCTGGATCGCTGGCTGAAGCGGCAGTTTCCGCAGCTGGGACAGGGGCGCATCGAAAAGATGTGCCGCAAGGGCGAGCTGCGCGTTGATGGCGGGCGGGTCAAGGCATCGACCCGGCTGAGCGAAGGGCAGACCGTGCGCATCCCGCCGCTGCCGGATCCTGACGCCGCGCCCTCCGCGCCCGTTGCCCCCGCACGGCCCAAGGTGTCGCAGGCCGATGCCGACATGATCCGCGCCTGCGTGATCTATCGCGATGCCGATGTGCTGGCGCTGAACAAACCTGCCGGGCTGGCGGTGCAGGGCGGCAGCGGTCAGACCCGCCATGTGGATGGGCTGGCCGAGGCGCTGCGCTTTGACGCCGATGAAGCCCCGCGTCTGGTCCACCGCATCGACAAGGACACATCCGGCGTGCTGCTGCTGGCGCGGTCGCGCGCGGCGGCGGCCGGGCTGACGGCGGCGTTTCGCCATCGCAACACGCGCAAGATCTACTGGGCGCTGGTGGCTGGGGTGCCGACCCCCTATCTGGGCGAGATCAAGACCGGTCTGGTCAAGGCACCGGGTCACGGCAAACATGGCGAAGGCGAAAAGATGATCGCCGTTCACCCCGACGAAATGCGCAGCACCCCCGGCGCCAAGCGGGCACATACCCACTATGCCACGCTCTACCGCGTGGCCGGGCGCGCTGCATGGGTCGCGATGGAGCCGATCACCGGCCGCACCCACCAGCTGCGTGCGCATATGGCCGCAATCGGCCATCCGATCATCGGAGACGGCAAATATGGTGGCTCGGGTCAGGAAAACCTGGGCGACGGCTGGGGCGCGCAACTGGGCGGGATCATCAGTAAGAAACTGCATCTGCATGCCCGCAGACTGAGCTTTGAGCATCCCACCACGCGCAAGACGGTGACCGTCACCGCGCCGCTGCCCGAGCATATGAAACACAGCTGGGACACCTTCGGCTGGACCGAAGATCTGGCCGCCGATGACCCGTTCGAGGATCTGCAATGACCGCGCCCTTGCGGCTGGTGCTCTTTGACGTGGACGGAACGCTGGTCGACAGTCAGGACAGCATCGTGACCTGCATGGGCGCCGCCTTTGACGGGCAGGGGCTGCCCGCGCCCGACCGGGGCGCGGTGCTGTCCATTGTCGGCCTGTCGCTGCCGGTGGCGATGGCGCAGCTGGCTCCGCAGGCGCCCGAGCATGTGCGCGATGCGCTGGTGGCGGGCTACAAGCAGGCCTATCACGCGCAGCGGCTGGCGCAGGGGGCGGCGGGGTCGCCGCTGTTTCCGGGCGCGCGCGCGGCCATTGATGCGCTGCATGCCATCCCCGAGGTGCTGTTGGGCGTGGCGACGGGAAAATCTCAGCGCGGGCTGGACGGGCTGTTGCAGGTGCACGGGCTCGACCGGGTCTTTGCCACCCGCCAGGTGGCCGATCACCACCCGTCGAAACCGCACCCGTCGATGATCCTCACGGCGATGGCAGAAACCGGGGTGGGGCCGGACCAGACCGTGATGATCGGGGATACCGCGTTCGACATCGACATGGCGCGCGCCGCGGGCGTGACGTCGATCGGGGTGGATTGGGGCTATCACCCGGATGCATTCGAAACCGCCGATCATGGCATCCGCGACTTTGCCGAGCTGATGCCGCTGCTCAAGACCATGTGGGGGATCCAGCATTGAGCGAATGGAAACAGAAACGCTTCTGGGACAAGGTTGACGTCGCACCGCAGGGCGATGGCTGGGCGGTGCAGCTTGACGGGCGCGGGGTCAAGACCCCGGCCAAGGCGCCTCTGGTCGCGCCGACCCGCGCCATGGCGCAGGAAATTGCCGCCGAATGGGCCGCGCAGGATGGCGAAATCGACCCGACGGCGATGCCCTTTACCCGGTCGGCCAACGCCGCCATCGACAAGGTGCAGGCCCAGCATGCCGAAGTGGCCGACATGCTGGCCGCCTATGGCGACAGTGACCTGCTGTGCTATCGCGCCGACGGGCCCGACGGGCTGGTGGCGCGGCAGGCGGCGGGCTGGGATCCGCTGCTGGACTGGGCGGCTGAGCGGTTCGGCGCGCGGCTGGCCCCGCGCCAGGGCATCATGCACGCGCCGCAGGATCCGCAGGCCCTGGCCATCCTGACCGCCCGCGTGCACGGGTTCGACAATTTCGAACTGGCGGCGTTTCATGATCTGGTGGCGCTGTCGGGCTCGCTTATTCTCGGGCTTGCCGCAACGGAAGGCAGGGCCCCGGCGCCCGAGCTGTGGGACCTGTCGCGGATCGACGAGCGCTGGCAAGAGGACCAGTGGGGCCGCGATGACGAGGCCGAAGCCCAGGCCAGCGTGCGCCAAACGGCGTTTTTACACGCGGATCGTTTTTTCCGACTGTCCAAATAACCGTCCTGCGCGAGCGATTCGATCAAACAGCGCGCAACGCTTGTGCACATGCACGAATCCTGTGCTCTGCCCTTGACGTTTGCGGCTGAATCCGACCAACATCGGCACCATCTGAACGGGGTTTGCCCCTGCCGGAGTCAAACAATCCGGCCCCGAGCCGGAAAAACCGCTGTGGGATGAAGCGGACAATCAGGAAGAGGTCAAAATGAAGAAAACCCTACTTTTGAGCGCATTTGCGGCTGCAGGGATGGCGGCCGGTGCGGCGTCGGCGGGTACGCTTGACGACGTGAAAGCCCGCGGCAAACTGAACTGCGGCACCAACACCGGGCTGGTGGGCTTTGCCGCACCGGACGCAAATGGCGAATGGCAGGGCTTTGACGTGGCGCTGTGCCGCGCGATTGCCGCCGCCGTGCTGGACGATCCGAATGCCATCGAATTCGTGTCGACCACCGGCAAGACGCGCTTTACCGCGCTGGCTTCGGGCGAAATCGACGTGCTGGTCCGCAACACCACGTGGACCTTCAGCCGCGATGCTGACCTCAAGTTCGAATTTACCGGCGTGAACTATTACGACGGTCAGGGCTTTATGGTGCCCAAGGATCTGGGCGTGAGCTCGGCCAAGGAACTGGATGGCGCCACCGTCTGCATCCAGACCGGGACCACCACCGAGCTGAACCTGGCCGACTTCTTCCGCGCCAACAACATCAGCTACGAGCCGGTGCCGATCGAAACCAACGCCGAAGGCCAGCAGCAGTATCTGGCGGGCGCCTGTGACGTCTACACCACCGACGCATCGGGCCTGGCCGCCACGCGCGCGACCTTTGAAGATCCCGACGCGCATGTTCTGCTGCCCGAGATCATTTCGAAAGAGCCGCTTGGCCCGCTTGTCCGCCATGGCGACAACGAATGGGGCGACGTGGTGCGCTGGACGCTGAACGCGCTGATTTCGGCCGAAGAGCTTGGCATCACCTCGGCCAACCTCGCGTCGCTGGTCGAAGCGGCTGATCCCTCGACCCCGGAAATCAACCGGATCCTGGGCACCGAAGGCACCCTGGGCGAAATGATCGGCCTGGACCCCGACTGGGCGGCCCGTGCGATTGCCGTGGGTGGCAACTATGGCGAAATCTTCGCCAAGAACATCGGCGAAGAAACCCCGATCGGTCTGGCGCGTGGTCTGAACGCCCAGTGGACCGATGGCGGCCTGCTGTATTCGCCGCCGTTCCGCTAAGACCCGAACAGGGAAGGGCGCAGCACAAGGCTGCGCCCTTTTCCTTTGCAAGAACAAGATCCGGGCTGAGCGAGCGGGGCAAACCCCGCCGGAGGGAGAGACCGGCAAACGATAGGGGTGTCTTTCATGACGACCGTCACCGATCCGCCGCGTCAGGCGTTCCAGATTTCGATGCTCTGGAATGACACGCGGTACCGATCCTATACATTCCAGGCCATCGCGCTGCTGCTGCTGATCGCGGCCTTTTCTTACCTGATCGGCAATCTTCTGGAAAACCTTCGGGCGGCAGGGCTGAACATTTCGTTCGAGTTCCTGGGCCAGCCTGCGGGCTACGACATCAACCAGCGGCCCATCGAATATAACAGCCAGTCCAGCCACCTGCGCGCGTCGATCGTGGGGATCCTCAATACGCTGATCGTGGCGTTTCTGGGCTGCATCACCGCGACCATCATCGGGGTGACGGCGGGGGTGCTGCGGCTGTCCAACAACTGGCTGGTGCGCAAGCTGATGGCGGTCTACGTCGAAGCGTTCCGCAACGTGCCCGTGCTGATCTGGATCCTGGTGATCTTTTTCGTGATGACGGCGGCGCTGCCTGCACCGCGGGCGTTCCGGGGCGAGACGCCTCAGGCGTCGATGCTGTTTGACGCGGTGGCCTTTACCAATCGCGGCGTCTATATCCCCAAGCCGATCTGGGAAACCGGATCCATGGTGGTGGTGATCACCTTTGCGCTGTCGATCCTGGGGGTCATTGCCTATCGCCGCTATACCACCAAGCTGCTTTATGAAACCGGCAAGCTGCTGCCGCGTGGCTGGCCGACGCTGGCGATCCTGTTTGGTCCGGCGGTCGTGATGTTCTTTGTGATGGGACAACCCATTTCTCTGGAATATCCCGCGCTCAAAGGGTTCAACTTTCAGGGTGGGGTGCAGGTGCGCGGATCGCTGATTGCGCTGTGGATCGCGCTGTCGGTCTATACCGGCGCATTCATCGCCGAAAACGTGCGCGCGGGCATTCAGGCCATCAGTAAGGGCCAGACCGAAGCGGCGGCATCGCTTGGGCTGCGGCCGGGGCGGATCATGAACCTGGTGGTTCTGCCGCAGGCGCTGCGGGTGATCATCCCGCCGCTGATTTCGCAATATCTGAACCTGACCAAGAACTCGTCGCTGGCGATCGCGGTGGGCTACATGGATGTGACCGGCACGCTGGGGGGCATCACGCTGAACCAGACCGGGCGGGCCATCGAATCGGTGCTGCTGCTGATGCTGTTCTATCTGACGATCAGCCTGACGATTTCGGCGCTGATGAATGTCTACAACAATGCCATCAAGCTGAAGGAGCGCTGAGATGAGCGACCATATCTCATTCGTGCGCACCGAACAGCTGCCCGAACTGCCCCCGCCCGCGCGGGAACAGGGCGTGGTCAAATGGATGCGCGAAAACCTGTTTGCCGGGCCGGTCAATTCGGCGCTGACGGTGGTGTCGATCTTTGTGATTTTTCAGCTTGTGACCGGCGTCTGGCCCTGGTTTGCCAACAGCGTCTGGAACACTGACAGCCTGTCGGAATGCCGGCAGGTGCTGGATGGGCGCACGGGGGCCTGTTTTTCGGTGCTGACCGAACGCTGGAACCAGCTTTTGTTCGGCTTCAAATACCCGTCGTCAGAATACTGGCGCCCGGCGCTGGCCTTTCTGCTGCTGCTGCCTGCTGCGGCGCCGGTCATGTTCTTTGACCTGCCGCGCAAGCTGCTGGCCTTTACCGCGATCTACCCGTTCCTGGCGTTTCACCTGATCTGGGGCGGCACCGTGCTGATCCCGATCTTTGCCATGGCGGGCTTTGTCGGTGCCTATCTGGTCTTCAGCGGGCTGGTGTCGCGCAGTTTCCTGTGGGCATCGGTGGGGGCTGTTGTCGCAGCGCTGGTGATCTGGCGCGTGGGCGGCATGCTGACGGGGATGATCGGGCCGGACAATCCGACCCTGGTTTCGGTGCCGTCGCGCGACATGGGCGGGTTCATGCTGAACATGATCCTGGGCGTTGTCTGCGTGTCGCTGTCGCTGCCGCTGGGGATCGTGCTGGCGCTTGGGCGGCAGTCGGACATGCCGATCATCAAGATCATCTGCGTGGTCTTCATCGAATTCATCCGGGGCGTGCCGCTGATCACGCTGCTGTTTGTGGCGAATGTGGTGCTGGCCTATTTCCTGCCGCCGGGCACGACATTTGACCTGATCCTGCGGGTGATCATCATGATCACGCTGTTTGCATCGGCCTATATCGCCGAGGTGATCCGGGGCGGTCTTGCCGCGTTGCCGCGTGGTCAGTACGAGGCCGCCGACAGTCTGGGTCTGGATTACCCGCAGGCGATGCGGCTGATCATCCTGCCGCAGGCGCTGAAGATTTCGATCCCGGGCATCGTGAACGTGGCCGTGGGCCTGTTCAAGGACACCACGCTGGTGTCGGTCATTTCGATGTTCGACATCGTGGGCATGATCCGGGGCCCGATCCTGGCATCGACCGCGTGGAACGGCGTCTATTGGGAACTGTTCCTGTTCGCGGCGGTCCTGTTCTTCATCGTCTGCTACGGCATCTCGCAATATTCACAATGGTTGGAGCGCAGGCTCGCAACCGATCACCGATAAGAAGGGAGGGGTATCATGGCTGACACCGCTCAAATGCAGGTCTCGGACGAGGTGGCGATCACCATCGAGAGCATGAACAAATGGTACGGGTCCTTTCACGTGCTGCGCGACATCAACCTGACTGTGCATCGCGGCGAACGGATCGTGATCTGCGGGCCGTCGGGCTCGGGCAAATCCACGCTGATCCGCTGCATCAACGCGCTTGAAGAGCATCAGCAGGGGCGGATCACGGTGGATGGCACGCTGTTGTCGTCGGACCTCAAGAATATCGACAAGATCCGGTCCGAGGTCGGGATGTGCTTTCAGCATTTCAACCTGTTCCCGCATCTGACCATTCTTGAGAACTGCACGCTGGCGCCGATCTGGGTGCGCAAGATCCCCAAGCGCGAAGCCGAAGAAACCGCGATGCATTTTCTGGAAAAGGTGAAGATCCCCGATCAGGCCGACAAATACCCCGGCCAGTTGTCGGGTGGTCAGCAACAGCGTGTGGCCATCGCCCGGTCGCTGTGCATGAAGCCGCGGATCATGCTGTTTGATGAACCCACCTCGGCGCTTGATCCGGAGATGATCAAAGAGGTGCTCGACACCATGATCGAACTGGCCGAGGAAGGCATGACCATGCTCTGCGTGACGCACGAAATGGGCTTTGCCCGTCAGGTGGCGAACCGGGTCATTTTCATGGACCAGGGCCAGATCGTCGAACAAAACGAACCCGAAGAGTTCTTTACCAACCCCAAAAGCGACCGGACGCAGCTGTTCCTCAGCCAGATTTTGGGTCACTGATACTGAACGACATTTGGACAAGAGGGCGTGCCTGCGGGCGCGCCCTTTTTTCATGCAGCATTTGCCTCTGGTCTGATCCGGAGTATTTTCAGGTCAGACCGTCACGAAACCGTCAAAGCCGCCGGTCTAAGACTGGGGCCGAAAACTAGTTGCCAGGAGATTCCGAATGACCCCCCAGCACCCCGCAGATCTGTCCGCCGACGATTGGGACGAAGCAAATTTTCCGCGCCCCGAGGAAAATGATTTCGACCAGGTGGTCGAACGCGCGATTTCCCGGCGCGGTTTCCTGAGCGGCGTCCTCGCCTTTGGCTCGGGCGCGGCTGCGATGTGCACTGGCCTGCTCAGCAGCACCTCGGCTCAGGCGGCGGGCACGCGG
>JAOXSC010000119.1 GCA_025800215.1 Marinibacterium sp. | reverse complement strand
GCACCTCATAGAACGACTGGCTGCGCGCCTTCCCGTCGAACCCGGTCGGGAACCAGCGGCCCGAGGTGGGCGGCAGGTCGGCAAAGACGGCCCAATAGTCATAGGCCCCTTTGAGCATCAGCAGCGAGAAGACTAGGCAGGCCGCAACCGCGATCAGCGCCAGAGCGCGCCGCGCGGATGGTGCCAGCATGTTCACGATGGCATCGACACCCAAGTGCGCGTGTTTTTTGACCGCGTAAGACGCGCCCAGCAGAACCAGCCAGGCAAACAGGAACACCGTCGCCTCAAGCGCCCACAGAATGTTGGAATTGAAACCGTATCGGGCGACGACATTGGCGAATGTGATCATCGTCATCAGCCCCAGGAGCACGGCGATCAGGGTTTCTTCGATCTGATCGACCCAGCTTTGGGCGGGTGCGGGATGCATCTGCCCCCTCCTCTCTTGTCTGAAAAACACCCCGCCCAGAGATCTGGACGGGGTACGGGTTGCGGATCAGTTGGTGGCGTTGATCGCCTGTGCCGCGTCGATCATGTCCTGACCGACATCACCCGAGAACTGATCCCAGACCGGCTTCATCGCAGCCACCCAGGCCGCGCGCTGTTCGGGGGTCAGCTGACGCACTTCGCCGCCCGCGTCGATGATCGACTGTTTGGCCGCTTCGTTCACGGCGGCCGATTCCGCGTTGCGGGTGGCGGTGACCTCTTCCAGGATGGTCAGGAACTGATCGCGCACCTGCGGATCCAGGCTGTCGAGCCAGTCAACCGATGTCACGACCAGATAGTCCAGAATCCCGTGATTGGTTTCGGTGATGCCGTCCTGAACCTCAAAGAACTTGCGGCCATAGATGTTCGACCAGGTGTTTTCCTGACCGTCCACAACGCCCTGCTGCAGCGCGCCATAGACTTCCGAGAACGCCATTTTCTGTGGCGAACCGCCAATGGCTTCCATCTGGGCGACCAGCACATCCGACGATTGCACGCGGAATTTCAGCCCGTCGGCATCGGTGGGTTCGATCAGCGGCACATTGGCCGTCATCTGTTTCATGCCATTGTGCCAGAAGGCCAGCCCCTGAAGGCCGCGGCGCTGCATGCTGTCCTTGAGAGCCTGCCCGTTTTCAGAGGCCTGGAACGCATCCACCGCGTTGATGTCTTCGAACATGAAGGGCAGATCGAAGATGCGGTACTGTTTGGTGAATTTTTCGAATTTCGACAGCGACGGCGCGGCCAGCTGCACGTCGCCCTGCAGCATCGCTTCGAGCACCTTGTCGTCATTGTAGAGGGTCGAGTTCGGGAACACCTCCATGCAGGCGGTGCCGTTCATTTCCTCGTTCACGCGCTCTTGCAGCATGCTGGCGGCGATGCCTTTGGGGTGCTTGTCGGTGTTGGTGACGTGACTGAACTTGATCACCATTTCGCCGTCATCACAGGCGGCGATGGCGGTGCTGGCGCCAAGGCCAAGCGTCAGGGCAGCAGCGGTGGCGGCGGCCTTGGTCAGGAATGTCATGATGTCTCTCCTCCGGTTGGACCCGCGCGCGCGGCGCGGGGGCAGTGTGAGCGAGAGTGTCGGGCGCAGATCACGGGCTGGCAAAGGGTTTCTGGCGATCATGCAAGCCGCGCGCTTTATCTTTTTTAATCAGCACTTTATCGGTTAACCTACATCCGACACATCAGCCATTGCATCGGCAGTGTGCGGAAAACGGAACACCCCGATGCCGCAGACTGTGCGGAAATCCACACAACAGCATCAGCGATAGGTTTCGGGTTTGATTCCGTGGCGCGCCAGCTTGTCATAGAATGTCTTGCGCGGCAGGCGCAGATGCTGGGCCGTCGCGCTGGCATTGCCCCGGTTTTGTTGCAACGCTTCGATGATCAGCGTGCGTTCGACCTGGGCCAGCTTGTCGACCAGCCCCAGATGGGCATCGCCCAGAGGGGTTTCAAGCCCCAGCACAAAGCGCATCGCCGCATTCATCAGCGCCCGCGTGTTACCCGGCCAGTCCTGCGCCAGCAGCCCGGCAATCACTTCGGGCGTGACGTCGGGCTCCATCGCGTTGAGCTGCTCGGCCATCTGCCGGACATAGTGGCGAAAGATCACCGGGATGTCTTCGGCCCGATCCTTGAGAGCGGGCACATGCAGCCGCAGCGCATCCAGCCGATAGCGCAGATCGGCGACCAGATCGCCGCTTTGATCATCAGTGGTGCCCACATAGATCCGGGCCCCCGCCTGCCCGCCCACACGTGCATCCAGATGGGCCAGCAGATCATGCTGGGTCGGGCGCGGCAGCGCGGTGAATTCGTCGATATAGACCGCCCCCTGCGCGTGCGCGCGCAGCAATGCCTGCAACTGGGCAGGCGTCAGGTCGCCGCCAGCGACCCGCGCCAGCGGCGCGCCCGCGCGATCCGACAGCAGATGCATGATCTCGGCCGCCTTGGCGACGCCCGATCCCGGCCCGCCGCTGATATGCACCGCATCGTCGATCTGCGCCAGCTGGCGCAGCCGCGCGCGCAGGGCTTCGGCCCGGTCGGACCCGCCAAAGATCATCCGCGCCGCCGCATCGCCCCGCGCGATTTCTGACCGCAGCGCGCGGTTTTCCAGAACCAGCGCGCGCGCCTGCATCGCCTTGCGGATGGCATCGGTCAGCACGTCATTGGCGCAGGGCTTTTCCAGAAAATCAAAGGCGCCCTTGTTGATCGCCCCAACCGCCATGGGAATGTCACCTTCGCCGGTCAGCAGGATCACCGGCAGATCGTCATCCACGCGCTGCGCGTGCTCCAGAAGATACAGCCCGTCGCGCCCCGGCATGCGGATGTCCGACAGGATCACCCCGGCAAAATCACGGGTGATATGATCCTTGGCCGCCACAAAGGATCCCGCCAGCCGCACCCGGTATCCCGCCAGCTCCAGCGTCTGGCCAAGCGCCTCGCGCACATGCACGTCGTCATCCACCACAAGAACCGTGTCGATCATGAGGCTGGCTCCTTCGGGGCGGGTTGCAGTTCGACGGTAAAGATGGCGCCGCCATCGGGGGCGTTTTCGCCCCGGATCTTGCCGCCAAAGCTCTGGACCAGACCGTATGAGATCGACAGGCCAAGGCCCACCCCTTCGGCTTCGCCAATCTCGCGCGTGGAATAGAAGGGTTCGAACATCTTGTCGGGGTCTTCGATCCCCGGCCCTGTGTCACGCACCGTCAGCACCACCAGATCGCCCCCCCGCAAGGCGATGGTCACCGCGCGCGGATCGGATCCGGCCATCGCATCAATCGCGTTCGAAAGCAGGTTCACCACGACCTGCTGCAGGCGGACCTCTCCGCCCAGAACCCAAAGGGGGCCGTCCGGCAGATCCAGCCGCAGCGCCACCCCGTGCCGGTCAAGCCGCTGCGCCACCAGATCGGCGGCCCCGGTGACCACCTGCCGCAGATCGACCGGGCGCACGGCTTCGTGTTCCTGCCGGGCAAAAGCACGGAAATTGCGGATGATGCGGGCCATGCGCCCGGCCAGATCGCTGACCTTGCGCATGTTGCGCTGCGCGGTTTCGGGATTGTCACGGTCGATGAAGGTCACCGCGTTGTCGGCAAAGGACTGGATCGCCATCAGCGGCTGGTTCAGCTCGTGGCTGATGCCGGCGGTCATGGTGCCAAGGGCGCTCAGCTTGCCGGCCTGCACCAGATCCTGCTGGGCGCGTTTCAGGGCGGCTTCGGCTTCGATCCGTTCGGCCACCTCGGCGCGCAGGGATGCGTTGGCCTGCACAAGGGCGCGCGTGCGTTCGGCCACCCGATCTTCGAGCACCGCATTGGCGCGCGCCAGCACGCGCCGCTGGCGCGCCACCGCCAGGATCACCAGCCCCAGCAGCGACAGCACCGCCCCCGCCGCCCCGGCCTGCAGGGCGGCGTCGATCAGCACCGGGCGCAACCCGATCAGCGCCTCGGCCCGCATGCCGATCACCGATAGGTCCTGATCCAGATGCAGCGCCAGCCGCGGCAGATAGCGGCCCGCCGACACCCGCCAGATCTGATGGCCCATCACGTCCCAGATGCGGTGACGGACAAAGGGGGCGATGGTTTCGTCTTCGGTCTGCACAGGCCCATGATCGGCCGCCAGCGTGCGGTCGCGGAACACCAGTTCCGAGCGATTGGAGAAATAGATGATGCCGCTGTCATCGGACATGAAGATGGCCGGGCGCGAGCCGCGAAAATCGGCTTCGATCGCTTCAAGATCCAGGATCGCCACCAGCACCCGGTCGACCCCGCCGCCCGGTGCAAAGACCGGCGCGGCATAGTAGAACACCCGCCGCCCAAAGCGCGGGTCGATCCCCACCCCGCGCCCGAGCGCCCCGTTGAGCGCCCGCGTCACAAAGGGCTGACCGCGCCACAGATAGGCCCCCGATCCCGACGCACTTGCCAGCGGGCGGCGATCGGGATCCAGCAGCACGAAATCCAGCGCGCCCGAAATGTCCGCCGCCCGCAGCAGCGCCGCCGCCATGGGATCCGTCGCATCTTCGGGCGCATGCAGGCGCGGATCAAGGGTCAGCTCGACCGTGAACTGGCGATACCCGAAAAGCCCGCTGACCAGCCGGTCCGACGCAAGCGCCAGATCCGAGCGCCCGCGCTGTTCGACCTCGTCCAGCGACTGCAGGGCGGAATTGGCAAAGACACCGGCCATCAGCGCCAGAACCCCGGCCAGGAAAGCAGCAATTGATGCAGCGCGTGTCATGCCCCCAGTTATCCCCGCAGCTGCGGGAATGGCAATGCGGCCCGGCCCTAGCCTGACACCCGAAAAACGAAAGACCCCCATGCTTTCGCATGAGGGCCTTGGCGTTGGTTGCGGGAGTAGGATTTGAACCTACGACCTTCAGGTTATGAGCCTGACGAGCTACCGGGCTGCTCCATCCCGCGCCAGTTCGCGTGGTGTATTCCCAAGGCGCGGGAACCGCAAGGGGGGATGTCGAAAAAGTTTTACATTATGGCAAAATTTTCGCTCAACCGGCTTCGGCCATGGGATCAAGCGCCCGCAGGGCCGCGCGCGCATCGCCCGGCAGCGCGGTAAAGCGCAGATGCAGGCTGTCCCCGGCTTCGACCACCTTGCCATAGATCCCGGTCAGCATCGCGCCATCAGGGCCCAAGGGCAGGTCGATCATCAGATCTGTCGAGACCTCGATCGCCTCATCGCAGAGGATCTCAACGCCTTCGGGGGACAGGCGCGTCACCGTGACCTTGCGGGGGTCGCCGACCACCTTCTTGTCGACCACCAGACGGATTTCGGCCTGCATCGCAGGTGTCATCTCGATCCAGCCGATCTGGGGGTCGGGCAACGACAGGTCATGACGCCCGCCCAGCCCCTGCAGATCAAAGAGCCGCACGGGTTCGCTCACCCCTTTGGGCTCGACAACGCCATAGTCGCGCAGGCTCATGGGTTCGGACACGGCCTGGCGGGTGCTGTCGGTGATCAGGATCTGGCCGCCCACAGTGTACCCTTCGACCCGCGCGGCAAGGTTCACATTGCGCCCCACCACGCCGAATTTGGCGCGCTTGTGCGAGCCGATATTGCCCACGACAACCTCGCCCGTGTTGATGCCAATGCCCATGTCCAGTTCGGGCAGACCGTTTTCGGCGTTCCAGGCGTTGATGCGCGGCATCTGCAGCTGCATTTCCAGCGCGCAGGCCACTGCGCGTTCGGCGTCATCCGCACGCTGGAATGGCACGCCGAACATGATCAGGATCGAATCGCCCACAAAGGCGTCGATGGTGCCGTTGTACTTTTCGATCACCGTGGTCATTTCGCTGAGATAGTTGTTCAGCAGCTTCACGATGGTTTCCGGCGGCAGGGAATCGGAAAAGGCGGTAAAGCCGCGCAGATCCGTGCTGAGGATCGTCACCGGCGCGTTGCGGCCGCGGAAATCCAGACCATCGGGCGATTTCAGCAGCCGGTCGACGATCTGGCTCGACAGGTAGCGGCCGAAGGTCTGCTCGATAAAGCGCGAATGCATTTCCAGCTGCGCGGTGCGTTCGCGCACCTTGTCTTCGAGGTTTTCCACCAGCTCGGCATTGCGGATCGAAATGGCGATCTGCCCCGACAGCAGCGCCACCAGATGGGCCCGTTCCGGCGTGAACGCCCCCGATGTCAGATCGTTTTCCAGATAGATCAGCCCCACCAGTTCACCCTGATTGACGATCGGCTGACACAGCATCGAACGGGTTTCGCGGCGGCTGATATAGGGATCGTTCAGGAAGCGTTCATCATCCTTGGCCTCGTCCAGCACGATGGTTTCATGGGTGCGCGTGGCATAGTTCACCACCCCCAGCGGCACTAGGGCCGCGCCATCATCCTGGTCGATGGGCAGCGACATCATCACGTTGGATTCCGTCCAGGTGACATTGGCTTCGGCTTCGACATAAAGCTTGCCGCCCCGCCCCAGCAGCAGCAGCGCGCGCTGCGCGCCGGCGTTTTCGATCACGATGCTCAGCAGCCGATCCAGAAGGCGGCCGAACACCACCTCGCCCGAAATGGTCTGACCGGCCTTGATCAGCGTGTCCATGTCGATGTTGACCGCGTTGGACTGGGTCTGTTTGGACTGCAGCGTCGTGCGCGTCAGATCCAGCGTGGCGTTGGGCAGCGCGCGCATCTCGCGGTATTCGCTGAGAAGCTGGGGGAATTCCATCTCCAGCTCTTCGACCTTCTTGCCCGCGCCCCACATGCGATAGGCATAATGGGCATCGCGCAGATACATCGCGCCCACCCGCGACTTGGGGCGTGCCTGACGCACAAAGCGTGCGGCCAGTTCATTGGCCAGTGCTTCGTCCTGCAGGATGTGGCTGTCATGGGCCGCTTCGATCGCGCGATCATAAAGATCGGACGCCTGGGTGCCCTGCCCGCTGATGCGGGCGATCTCGGCTTCGACCAGCAGACATTTGGACAGGTAGTTCTCGGGGCAGTTCTCGGCCCAGAGCCGAAGCTGCGCCAGATTGCCCTGCAGCTGCGCCAGCGTGCCCGCATCCTTGACCGCATCGCCGCTGGGGTAAAGGGCGGCCAGCGACAGCGACTGATACAGCCGGTGATCGGCCAGATTGGGGTGGTTGACGATAAAGCTGAGCTTGTCGTCGATGTCCCGCGTCGCTTCGAGCGCATCGGCCGGGCGCCCCAGGAGGTACAGCGTCTGCGCCTTGAGGATCTTGAAGATGCAGACCGCCATCATCAGGTTGTTGTCTTCGCAGCCCGCAAGGAACGTCGCCTCGTCCATGGAGGGCGCCAGCGCGTCGCCGGCGTCAATCCCGGCCAGTTCACACAGCGCGATCTGATGCGCCCGGATCCCTGCCACGGCACCAAAGTTCTGGATCTGCTCGTTGAATTCCAGCCGCTCGGGGATGCGCTCCAGAATCTCGTTGAGCCGCGCGCCCGAAAAGCTTTCGAGCAGCACGCGATACAGCGACAGGTAGCCAACCCACAGGATTTCGCCTGAATCGAGCCCTTCGTGAATGCCGCGATCCACCACCGGGATCGCTTCGCGCACATGCTGAACCCAGGGCACCAGTTCGGCCCCCACCACAAGGCAGACCGTGGCATTGGGCGCGCGACCTTCGTAGTGGTCGCACAGACGCAGCGCCAGATCCCCGAATTCGGCGCCACGTTTGAAATTCTGCATCACCGATCCCAGGATCAGCCCGTAATTGGCATAGGACAGCGGCGATTCCGGCGCGTTGCCATGATCCAGCGACAGCTTGACGGATGTGCCCACGACCACCGGCCAAAGCGCCTGATTGAACAGAAACGCCGCGATGGTCAGATGGCGCAGCGTCCGTTGCGCCAGCAGCGCTTCGGGCTGGGTACATTCGGGCAGATCGAACAGCGTCGCGGGATCGCTGTCGTTCAGCATGCCCGTCACCTCGCCGATGATCTGCTGGCTGGCGGCGTCAAGATTGTCCTGCGGCAGCACGACCCCCACCAGTTCGAGCGATTTATAGGCGGCGTCCACGGCCTCTTGGAATTCGGCCAGCATGGTGTGCTGCGCGATGCGCGTGAAATAGATCTCGGCGCGTTCCAGATCGGTGCGCACATGATCCAGCGTTTCGGTCACCACCGCCGAACAGGTGTCATAGTTCCCGTTGAGATATTCCAGCGAAATCCGCAACTGGCTTGCCTCGCGCCTCAGCTCATAGCTGTCATCCCAGCCAGTATCGCCCAGCAGGGTTTCGGCGATCAGCACCATATCAAGCGCGGCCGCATAGGCCGTCGCATCCGAAGCCCGCTGCGCGGCCTGCAGGTTGAGCTGCGCCACCAGCAGCCGTTCATCTGCCTCGTGCACCAGCGCGCGACCCATGTTGAAATGGTCGACCACTTCGAAAATACGCTCTTGCAGCGCATCGAGTGACAGCGTGGATTGCAGACGGCGGCCAATATCCAGATGCAGCCCAGCGCGCCGGTCATCGGGGATCAGGCTATAGGCGGCCTGCTGCACCCGGTCATGCTGGAACACCAGATCGCGGGCGATCAGCGGCGACATGGCGTCATCCGCTTCGGCGGTGGTGAGATGCGAACCGGTGCGCAGCAATTCATCTTCGATCGCCGGGCGCAGCCGTTCGAACGCGTCGCTCAGCGGCAGTTTGAGCATCAGCGCCAGCGTCTCGATGTCGAACCGCCCACCGATGCAGGCCGCAAATTGCAGCGCTTCCTGCGTGTCTTCCCCCAAAAGACGCAGGCGACGCAACAGCAGATCCACCACGTTTTCGGTGATGCCCATGGCGCGCAGCGCGTCGTCATCCCATTGCCAGCGCGCCCGATCAAAGGCCGTGGCCGGGGCCTGGTTGATCACCCCTTCACGGTGCAGATCCATCAGGAACTGACGCACGAAAAGCGGGTTGCCTTGGGTCTTTTGCAGCACCATGCGTGCCAGCCCCGTCAGCTCGGCCGCATCCGAATGCAGCGTATCGGTCAGAAGCCGCCCCAGATCCGTCAGCCCCAGCGGCGCAAGCGTCAGGGTGCGCACCTGGCCGCCAGCGTCTTCGATATCGCTCAGCGTCATGCGCAGCGGGTGCATGGCGTCGACCTCCTGGTCGCGATAGGCGCCGATCACCAGCAGGCGTTTCATGTCGTCATCGGTCAGCACATGGTGCAGCAGGCCCAGCGACGCCGTGTCCGCCCATTGCAGGTCATCCAGAAACAGCACGATCACCTTGTCGCGCCGCACCAACGCGCGCAGGAACTGGCCGATGGTGCGGCGGAAGCGGGCCATGGCCTGCGCCCCGTCCAGATCCGGCACCGGTGGCTGCGGGCCGATGATCAGCTCAAGCTCGGGCAGCAGGTCGATCATCACCTGACCGATGGGCGACAGCGCCTCGGTCAGGTCATTGCGGACGGTGTCGAGCACGTCTTCGCTTTCGGTCAGAAGCTGGCGCACCAGATCGCGCAGGGCCGCGATCAGCCCCGAAAAGGGCGTGTTGCGCTGGTACTGATCGTACTTGCCGGAAATGAACACGCCGCGGGCGCGGGTGATGGGTTTGTGCACCTCATTCACCAGGGCCGATTTACCAACCCCCGAATAGCCCGCCACCAGCAGCAATTCGGCCTGCCCGTGGCGCGTGCGTTCAAAGGTTTCAAGAAGGCGCGTGACCTCTTCATCGCGCCCATAGAGCCGTTCGGGGATCTGGAACCGGTCGGATTGATCGTTGAGCCCCGGTTCGAACCGGTCCGACGCCGCCCCTTTGCGGATCGCATCCAGATCCGACAGGATCCCGCGCGCGCTCTGATAGCGGTCTTCGGCCTTTTTGGCCATCAGCTTGCTGACCACCTTGGACAGGGCCAGCGGCACATCGGGGTTGCGCCGATAGGCAGGCATCGGTTCGCGCGCGATGTGGCAATGCACCAGCTCCATCAGGTCATCCGCTTCGAACGGGGCCGATCCGGTCAGCATCTCATAAAGCGTGGCGCCCAGAGAATAGTAGTCAGTGCGATAGTCCAGTGACCGGTTCATGCGCCCGGTCTGTTCGGGCGACATATAGGCCAGCGTGCCTTCCAGAACCTCGGGGTTGCGCAGTTCGGGGCGCTCGGACGAAAACCGGGTCGAGATGCCGAAATCAATCAGCTTCACCTCGCCCGTGGCGGGGTTCACCACGATGTTCTGGGGCGACAGATCCTTGTGGATGACGTTGGCGCCATGCACATGGTCCAGCGTCTGCACCACCTGGATCGCGGCATCGAGCGTTTCGTCAATGGACATGGGCCGATCACGCAGCAGCCGGGCCACCGACATGCCGCCAAAATCTTCAAGCACCATCAGCAGCGTCTTGTCATGGCGCCGCAATTCGTACGGGGTCACCACCCCGATATGGTCCAGATCGTCGACAATGTCGTATTCGCGCCGGTATCGGGCCAGATCCTCCATCGACGGAAAGTCGTTCTTGAGGATCTTGAGAACAACAGGCATCCCGTCGTGATCACGGGTCGCGCGGAAAACGATGGAATTGTCGCTCTTGTAGATGCGATCTGACAGGCGAAAGCCCGGAATTGTGGTCATCTGTGTCCCTTGTCCGTGCCGCGACGCCTAGGCCGCGACACCCTTGTTATAGTATCCGATACCGTGGCCCACCTGGGCGAAATTCAGTTCGGAAAAGTTCCCATATGGCACGTAGAGCTTAAGGAGCGGAAATATCTCCTCTTGCCAGCTCTCGGCGTCTTCGTAGTCGGACAGCATCGGTCCGGGCAGGTGGTGGCCCGCATCGATAAAGGCCTGCATAGCCGCGAGGTGGTCGGCGGCGTCGGGGTGGTCAGCTGCGCGTTCAAGCCCGCGCGCAGCCTGTCGCCAGAACGGAGTGTCCCAAGCGGCACCACAGGCATAGTGCCAGGCGATGAAGAGCGAGTTCCTTATGATATAGCTGCGCATCCCTGCGTTGTAATGCTCAACTTGTTCACAAACAGGGGGTGTGTCACAGTTTCCCTGCGTCATCCAGCGCTCGGCCGCGCGGATCTGCAGGATCGACGCACCGATGGATGTCGCTTCGAGCGGTTCGACAAAGGACGCGGCATTGCCCACCCGAAAGACCCGCCCGTCAAAGGGCGCGCGGCGCAGGAAATTGGGAAAGGGCAAGAGGCCGCGGTCGTCCCAGGTTGTCACGCCCTCATCCGCCAGAAAGGCGTCGAAATCGGCGGCCACCTCGGCCGGGGTCGAACAATCGGGATGATGCAGATAGCCGCTTGATACGCGCCCCTGCAGCGGGATCATGAAGATCCACCCATGCGGGCGCGCCACCGCGCGGGTCAGCCCGCCCTGACAGGCCTCGGGCAGCCAGCGTAACATGGCCTGCCCGGTGGGGATCCAGCCCAGCCGGATCAGATCGCCGCCATCTTCGGCCCGGCCCGCATTGGCGTTCGCGGGAAACCCTCGCGCGTCGATCACATAGTGGCAGTGTTCCAGCGCGCCGCCGTCCAGATGCACCGTCACGCCATCATCGCGGCTGTCCAGCCTGTGCACCCGCGCGTCGATCCTGCGCGCGCGGATATGCGGGCGCATCAGATCAAGGATCCGGCCCGCATCGAAATGATACCCGATCAGATCCGATGGGTGGAACCGGTTGGCAAAGCCCGACGCCCCCTGCCCCCAGCCTTCGAAACGGGTGCCCCGTTTCAGCGTGGCCAGACAGTGCTGCTGCAGATCCTCGAACCCAAGCCCCGTGGTCTGCGCCAGCCAGGCGGGAAAGCGCGGTGTGGTGCCTTCGCCGACGCCGATGGTGGGCAGCCGGCTGTCATGAATATGCAGCAGATCGGCCTCGGGCATCGTCTTGGACAGATGCGTGGCCGCGATGACACCGGCGGTTCCACCGCCGAGGATGGCAATCTTCATGTCCCGGTCTCCCTTACAGGGCGTCGATCGGTTTCAGAAGATGATGGCACTCAAATAACGCTCGGGCAACACCGGGCCGCGTCAGCGCTGACCGATATTGTGTCAAAAGTGACGCCGAAAGGTCATATCGGCGCGTCCCGTCGGGATCGCGCCCTGTCACCAGACGCCAGGCATCGGCATTCTGTCGGGCCAGCGCGCGCTGGAACCCCGCCGCGTCGAAACCCGGCTGACCAAGCTGATCCACCAGCAACGTCACCCCGCGCGCCGCCGTGGTCATGCCCAGACCGAAATAGGGATCAAGCCCCATCGCGGCATCCCCCAGCACCACCAGACCGCCGGGCCAGTCCGGCACCTGATCCCAGTGACGCAGCCGGCTGGCGATGCGGCCATAGCTTCGCACCGGCCCGGCCGGTTCCGCGCGCGCGATCACCGCCCCAAGCGTCCCTTCGGCCAGCCCCTGTGCAAAGACCTGCAGCGACCGGTCCGTCATCGGGATCGCCTGCCCGGCCCCGGCCAGCATCACCGCGTTCCAGAACCCGTTTTCCGCCCGCAGGATCATGCCCGCGCGCGCCGCCTGCCCCGGCAGCGGGGCAATGGACATCGCAGACCAGCCCGGATCCGCTTCGGGCGGCAGGCGCAGCCATTGCGACACATAGGCAAAGGGCGACGGCACCACCATGTCGCGCGGCGCAACACCCCGGCCCCGTGCCGCTGACAGCCAATGAGACAGGCGCGATGCGGTGCCCGCCGCATCCACCACCAGATCGGCGGCGATCACGGCGTCTTCGGTGACAACGGCGCAGACACGATCCCGCGCCGGATCCATGCCAAGCCCGCGCACCCGGCAATCTGAGCGCAGCCGCACATTCGCGCAGCCCGACAGACGGTCGCGCAGCATGGTTTCGATCAGCGCCCGCGAACAGGCATACATCATCAACCCCGAGCGCTGCTGCGCCAGCCAGCCCCCCGGCAGCCGCATCCAGCTGTCATCAAGCGCATCAAAGGGATGCGCCCCGCGCGCAGTCAGATCGGCGCGCCAGCCGGGGACGATCCGGTCAAAGGCCTCGGCACCGGCGCCCATGAGCATATGCAGGCACTGGCTTTGCGGCGCGCCGCGCCGGGCGGGCGGCGGGCGGGTCGGGTCATGGTCGGGATAGCGGCCCTGTTCGATCAGCGTCACCTGCCCGGCAAGCGGGGCAAGCGCATGGGCGGTCAGAAGACCGCCAATGCCGCCGCCGATAACAACCGCATTCGTCAGATCGGTCAGTCCAGGGCCTCGCGCTTTTCGATGTGGTAGGCTTCGATCTCAAGGAACTTCTGCGGGATGTCATAGGAAATCCGCGTGAAGGTCTGCGCCACCACGCTGGTCACCTGTTTCTGCGGCTTGCCCTGCGGGTCCTTGGCGATGAAGGGGCCGATGATCTGGCGTTCGTTGGGATTGGTGAAATACTGGTTGTTGTAATAGTCGCCGCCCGGCGTGGCGGGCGCGCCATCCTTGGCGGGCATGGGTGGAAAATTCAGGTGAAAGATATAGGTGCCGGGGCGGCTTTCGGATCCTTCGACCTCGATATTGCTGGACAGTTGCGCATTATCGAAGGAATCGCAGCGCTTGCCGTCAATGCGCAGGTCGAATGCGCGGGTCTTCATGGTGTCGCGGAAACTGTCGCGATCGGCTTCGTGCAGGATGGCCAGATCATCAAGACTGGTCAGGTCTTCCTGAAAATAGCGCAGCACCTTGCCGGTCTTGATCCAGCGGATCCAGACCACGCTGGGGCCGCTGACCTGGTATTCACCTCTGGCGTTATAAAGGATGGAATGGCCGGTCCAGGCCCCCACCATGATGTCGAACGGGCGGTTATAGTCGTAACTGCTATCGCGCATTTTGGTCTCTCCCTTGTTGGCAAATGGTCTTGGTCGAAGGTCAGAATTGAATCACATGCGGGTTGAGCTGTGCCTCGGGCGTGGGCACGGTCTGCCAGCCAAGCTGCTGCGGCACATCGTAAAGGCGCCCCGGCCCGAAGCGCGCCCAGAAATGGCGCAGCCCCGGTGCCACCACGCGGCAGACGGAAAAATCCACATCCCTGCGGCTTTGGTCCAGCACCAGAACGTCGATCCCCTGCCGGGCCGCGCGGGCCACGCACAGCGCGATATCATCGGCCAGATCGTCTGTGGCCAGAGACGGCAGATCCTCCGGCGCGCGCAGGTCAGTCCCCGGCGCGGGGCGCAGATAGGGGGTATCATCGGCCCGCACCTGCTGCCACCAGGCCAGCGCCTCGGGCGTGCCCAGATAGCTTTGCTGATCCGCCGGGCCGCCCGCGCGCGGCACCGCTTCCAGCGACTGGTCCAGTTCCGTCAGCGCCCGGCTCAGCGCGATGTCGGGATCAAGATGGCAGCCGAAGCCGTAAAGAATATCCTCATGCGGGCCATCAAGGCGCCGCGACAGCGCGGCCACCACCGGAATGCCCAGATCACCGGTCAGATCCAGCGCCCAGACCTCGCGGCCCAAACCGGCATAGCGCGCCTGATGTTCGGCCACATAAGGATCACACGTGCGGGTCAGATCCAGCCCCGGCCGCGCGATCCGGTTGTACCACCAGATCGCCACCGCATCGCGTTCGATCAGCTCCAGCAGCCCTTGCAGGATCGCCTCTTCCAGCACTGCACCGGCCGCGCAGCCGTTGGAATTGGCATGTCCAAAAACCGGGCCAGACCCGCGATAGCCGAAATAGCACATCGAACTGGGCAGATAGCGCAGCTGCCCGTGGCCTAGCGACCACAGCGGCGACCAGTCGATCCGGGCATCCGGGTCAAAGGGGGTGGCCACCTGATAGGCCTTGTGCGCCCGCCGATTGAGATCATCGCGCATCGCATATTGCTGCGCGCTGTAGCCCAGCACGTCATTGGGCGCGATCGCGGCATCGCCCAGATCGGCCATGCGCGCCTGCACGCGCGGTTCGGTCCCGTCAAAGACACCGCAATAGCGTTCCACCGATTCCGCCAGCGCGCTGATGCGCGCCTGCATCCGCGTCTTGCCCTTGCCGCCCGACCGCCGCCGCATCCCGTCGCCCAGCACAAAGCGGCTGTCCTGCATATCGGCAAAGTTGTGATCGGCGGCAAAGCCCGGCGCGTCCGACCGCACCGACGGGGTCAGACCGCCCACAATGCCCGTGATCGGGCTGAGGTGCCGGTCGAGCCGTTTGAGAACCTGACCAGGCGCTTCGGCGCGGTGGCCGCCATCGGCGCGCGCCTGTTTCGGGCGCGGCTGCAGCGTGACCGGCCCGGCAAAGTCCTGCGGCCCGGCATCGCCGCAGGCGGGGCATTGCGGGCGATGGATCAGCACGTGATCGTGGCGTGTGCCCTGGGCCGTTTCATGGCTTTGCACCCGGTTTTCAAAAGGTGACACGCCACCCGACCCGATCCAGCGCAGCAGCGCGGCGGCGGCCTCGGCCAGCGGGGCATCAAGCGCGCCCTGCCGCGTGCCGCGAACTGAGACCGCCCGCAGATCCTGACCCGGTGCCTGCGACGCATAAAGCGCCACCCGCCGGTGCCAGCGTAGCCGGTGTGCAAGGCACGCCCAGCAGGCGCTCTGGCTCGGATGCATGGCCGGGCCGATCCAGGGCACGGCCCCGGTGGGTTTCACCAGCAGCCAGCGCCGCCCGTCGCGCAGCGCGGCATCGTTGATCCCTTGCAGGTCGTCATGCAGATAGTCGTCGGTAACGCACAGCCCCCAGTCGCCATCCCCGCCCAGCTCGGCCAAGATCCCCTGCCGGGCCAGGGCGTCCAGCACCGGCCCCTGCGGAATATCCCCCAGAACCTGCACCGACACCCGCGCCTGACGCAGGCGCGCTTCGGCCGCGCCGGGGGGCAGGCCAAGCTCTTCCCAGAAGGCGCGGGTGCCGGGCGGCATGTCGGCCAGATCTTCGGCCAGCGCCCCGCGCGCACGCAGGGTTTCCAGCGCCTGCAACACGGTGGCGCTTGGGTAGCGGTCGGTCAGCCCGGCAAAGATGGTTGCGATCTCGTGCCCGCCATCCAGATAGGGGGCGATGTCGACAAAGACCGGATGCGGCAGCCAATCCTGCGCGGCCTCGCTCAGCAGGATCAGCCCGTTGCGACCATCGGCAACGGGCTGAACACTGGCCTTGAACTTGGGACGCGCGCGGGCGTCAGCGTCCATCCCGCCCCGCTCAGCAGCAGGCGGGCGGCGCCTGATGCGCTTCGTGCAGCAGGTGATCAAGCGCGTCGTCGGGTTTGCCCCCAAGCAGCACGATCTTGTCAAAGGGCGGTTTGCCCTGCTCTTCGCAATAGGCATCCATCGCTTCACGCGGGTTGCTTTCAAGCAATGCCTTGAACTCGGGATCCTGCCAGGCCTTGGCGTGAACCTTGCCCCAGTCGTCAGAAGTTGGTGTGTTCATCTGATCGTCCTCCCAGGTGACGAAATTGTTTACAGAAACCAGTATCTAAATGGCGTCCGCGCTGCGTGCGCCTATTCCACCGGACCCAAAATCCTGCGGCCCGGACATTTCCAAGGCTGGCAGAAATGCGCCCTTGAGGCAAGAAATGGTTAACGGCCTGTGGGCGGAAAACTTCCTTAGCTTCGATACAACTAGAGGGCGATCTGAATGTATCGAATTGGCGCGAAACAGCGTCAATTCAGGGTGTTCAGTACGTGTGGGGCGTCGCGCATGATCACCAGCAGCGCCAGGGCCATCTGCAACATCGCAATGACCTGGGCAATACAGATGCGCGGGCCGCTGCCAAAGGGCATATAGGCCGCCCGTGAATGACCCGACAGCCCATTGCGAAAGCGGCCGGGATCAAACCGCAATGGGTCGTCGAAATAGCGGGGGTCGCGATGCAACAGGCGCGGTGCCACCCAAACCGCCTGCCCCAGCCGGATCGTAAGGTCCGCCAAGGCAAAGTCGCGCACGGCATCACGATAGAGGATCGGCGCGGGCGGATGCAGGCGCATCGCCTCGCGCAAGGTGGCCATCGCAAAGCTGCGCCGCAGCCAGCCCGCAAGATCCGGCGCCGCAAGATCCATCGCCTGAGCCTCGCGCCGCAACGGATCCTGCACGTCAGGTCGCCGCGCCAGTTCACGCAGGCAGGTGGCCATGCTCGCAGGGATGGTCAGATGCCCGGCAAAGAGCATCTGCATGATCTCTCCCGTCAGGTCGCCCAGCGACCAGGGGCGGCCCGCCGCGATGCCGTCGCGCACCAGATCCGACGCGATGCAGGGCACCGCATCGGGATCCGCCAGCCGCGCCCGGATCAGCGCCTGCGTGCGCGGCATTTGGGCCCCGGCCCGCGGGCGGGTCATGGCAAAGCCGGGAATGTCATAACCCGTGGCAGGGGCGGTGAAGTCTTCGCCCCACGCTTCGGCCATGGGAACCGCATCACCGGCCCCATCCACATCCACACCCAGCACCGCGCGAAAGGCCATGCGGGCGGTCAGACGCCGCAGGTCGTCTTCGGCCCGGCCTGTGCCCATCCCGGCCGCACAGTCCGCCGCACAGTCCGCCGTGATAGCCAGCCGTCCCGCAAAGGCGCGCGGCTGAAAGGCCGGGCGCAGCAGGGCGCGGCGCGCCTCGGCCCCGGCGGTGCCCAGCGTTGTCAGCCCGTCGCCCCAATGCCCGCGATTGGACGCGCTGAGGAAATCGGGCTTGGTCAGATCGTCTTCGTGCCGGGCAAAAAGCACCTGCGCGTGCTCAGCGCTATTGACCAGCACACAGGATCTACCCCCAAGATCAAAGCTGACGACATCGCCAAAGACCTCGGACAATTGCCCCAGAAACCCAAAGAGATCCCGTTGAAAGAACTGCGCGTTCAGCGCCCCGTGGCCATCGCCTGCCGGGCCGGGCGGGGTGTGTGTCATCGGGCGCGCCCCAGATGATCCGCTGGAGCTATGCCGCAGAGGGCCAGCCGCAGGACGCGGATGATGCCGCCACCCTCTACCGGCTGGACCGGATCGGGGCGCTGGACCACACGCTGTGGCATGGGGACATTGCGCTGATCACCCTGCGCCCGCGCCGCGCGCCACCGCCTGAAACAGCACCGGCCACCCCCCCGCGCCTGAGCGACCATGTGGTGCTGCATCAGGAGGCGGGCCAATGGATCGCCGAACACCCCGCAGGCTGGGCTCGACTGCACCTGCACGACCCGCGCGTGTCGGCCCTGCTGCATGCGCTGGCCCTGGGTCAGCCATCGGATGCCCTGCCCGAAGACGCGCAACAGGGCGTCATCGCCCTGCTGCACCGGGCGGGCTGCCTGCACGATGGGCGCACGACCGGCTGGGGCACGGCGGATCTGTGGGCGCATCACCGCAGCCGTCTGGGCCATGACCGCGCGCCGCTTGGCAAAACCGGGCAGAGCGCCCCCGCCATCGCCGCCCCCCACCGCGTGCACGCAACGCTGCCGCTGCCAGCGGTGGATATGGCGGCGCTGGCCCGGACCGATCCGCCGCTGGCCTCGGCCATCGCCGGGCGCCGGTCGCAGCGCCAGCACGGGGCGCGGCCCCTCAGCACGGATCAGATCTCGGAATTTCTGGCGCGGACACTGCGCCCGGATCAGGGGCGCTGGCCCTACCCGAGCGGCGGCGGCATCCATGGGGTGCGGGGCTATCTTGCGCTTCATGCGGGTCTCGATCTGCCTGCGGGGCTCTATGCCTACGCGCCCGAACCCCATGCCCTGCTCAGCGTGGCCCAAAGCGGAGCCGGTCTCAACCGGCTTTTGCAGGATGCGGCCCGAGCGGCGGGCGTCGATGAGTTGCCGCAGGCGTTGCTGATCCTGGCCGCGCCCCTGCCCGCGCTGCGGCGCGCCTATGGCGATCTGGCCTATGGGCTGGCCGTCAAAGAGGTTGGCGCCATCCTGCAGACCGGGATGCTCGCGGCCAGCGCCATGGACCTTGCCGCCTGTCCGCTGGGCACCGGCAACAGCACGCTGTTTGCCGCCCTGCTTGGCGCTGATCCCCTCGCCTGGACGTCGCTGGGCGAGATGATGCTGGGCACATCTTGACACCCCCGCGCACAATTCCGATAAATTCCATCAAGAAAGCTTGCTTTCCCCGGGCATTCGTATAGATGAGCAAATCACTAAGGTTTGGTCACGGAGAACAAGATGCCCAGCTTCACCAAGAACGTTGCCGTCAGCATGGCCTTTGCAGCCGGCTTTGCCGCCGCTGTCCCGGCATTCGCAGATGGCGAATTGAACCTCTATTCGTCGCGCCACTACGACACCGATGAACGGCTCTATTCCGATTTCGAAGAAGCCACCGGCATCAAGATCAACCGCATCGAAGGCAAGGCCGACGAGCTGATCGCGCGTATGGAAGCCGAAGGCGCCAATTCGCCCGCCGACGTGCTGCTGACGGTCGACACCTCGCGTCTGGAACGCGCCAAGGCGGCTGGCGTTCTGCAATCGGTGGACAGCGACGTTCTCGAAGCGCGCATCCCCGAAAGCCTGCAGGACAACGACAACCAGTGGTTCGGCTTCTCGCAGCGCGCGCGCATCATCTTCTACGACAAGAACGATGTGGCCGAGCCGCCGAAAACCTATGCCGATCTGGCCGACCCCAAATACAAAGGTCAGGTCTGCCACCGCTCGTCGACCAACGTCTATTCGCAGACGCTGCTGTCGTCGATCATCGAAAACCAGGGTGCTGACGCGGCCAAAGCCTGGGCCCAGGGCGTGGTCGACAACTTTGCCCGCGACCCGCAGGGCGGTGACACCGACCAGCTGCGCGGTCTGGCATCGGGTGAATGCGACATCTCGATCTCGAACACCTACTACTTTGCCCGCGCCCTGCGCAAAGACGTCAAAGGTCTGGACAAAGACGCCATCGCAGCCATCGGCTGGGTGTTCCCGTCGCAGAACGGCGAAGGCGCGCACATGAACCTGTCGGGTGGCGGCGTTGCAGCCCATGCCCCCAACAAGGACAACGCGGTTCTGTTCCTGGAATACCTCGCCTCGGATCAGGCGCAGCAGTATTTCTCGGCCGGTAACGACGAATACCCGGCCGTTCCGGGTGTGGCTCTGAGCCCGTCGGTCGCCGCACTGGGCCTGTTCCGTCCCGATGACGTGGATCTGAGCAACGTTGCCCAGAACGTCGCCCAGGCGCAGCAGATCTTCAACGAAGTCGGCTGGAAGTAATCTCTGCCCAGGCAGAGACAAAGGGGCGCCTTGGGCGCCCCTTTTTTGTTCCATGACAACAATTTACGCGGGATGCGCAGTCTGCGCTTGCTTTTCCGATTAATTTAGTCAAGAAATAGACTCACACCGCCCAGCCACCTCATCCGAGATCAGCCCGGCCCCCCGAAGCAACGAGCGAGCGAGATGTACTGGCTGATCTCATGGACACCCGAGACCCGCAGCACACCCAGCCTGAGCTGGCGTGATCTCCTCGGTCAATCGATGGAAACCGGAGGCTGCGACGGGTTCGGCGTCGAACGCCTCATCGACCTCTTGGAACGATAGACATGAACATGCAGCCCAACGCGTTTGAAACCCCCGTCCCGTCCACCGCCGCCGCGCCGACCCTTCCGGTCTATGACGCGCGCGCCCTGATCCCCGAAGGCGTGCAGGCCCAGATCGTGCTGGACGAACAGGTTTATGTGCTGCGCATCACCCGCGCCGGCAAGCTGATCCTGACCAAATGAGCGCCCATCAGCGCATCCCCCGGGCCCAGCCCGGTGCCGTGGCGGTCGGGCGCCTGCCCGACCTGTCGCCCTGGGACGCGGCGCTGATTCTGAACACGCGGCTCTGGCGGTCTGGCCCGCAGGGGCAGGCCCAGGTCTGGAGCGACTACGCCCTGGCCTTTGGCGCCGATGAAGGCCGCGAAGAGCTCAAGACATTCGAAGTCCTGCTGGCTGCGCTCGACACCCATGGACACCGACCGCTGGCCACCCATGCAATCACCTGTTCCATGGTCGGTTCGGATGAAATGATCCTGGCCCGGCTGACCCGTCTGGGCGCTGCGGGTGATCTGCGCGAAGCGGCGCTGATGGCGGCGCTGATCGTGCTGCCGTCGCATGCCGAACAGGTGGCCAGCCTTGCCGCACAGGTTGGCAGCGCCTTGCGCCGTGAATTCCGACTGAACACCCGGCACGACGCGCCGCGCTATGTGAACTGAGCCGCACTGCCAGGTCAAACGGCCCTGGTCCGATGTGATGGCAGATTTTCCCTTGGAAGTAGGCGTTTGACCTCTCCGCCCAATCCTCTAGGTTGAAGGCACCCAAAGCCAGTGGAGGAGACGGGCGGGATGAACACCCAGGATCCGAAAAGACCCGAACACCAGACCATCTATCTTCAGGTCCGGGATCGCATCCTTTTCGGCGACTTCGTGCCCGGCCAGCCGGTCACGATCCATGGGCTTGCCGAAGTGATCGGCGCAGGGGTCACCCCCATCCGCGAAGCGATCCGGCGGCTGACCTCGGAAGGGGCGCTGGAGGCGCTGGAAAACCGCCGCGTGGCGGTGCCCGAGATGACCCGCGACCGGCTGACCCAGATCCATCTGGTGCGCCGCACCGTCGAACCCGCCCTGGCCGAGCTGGCCGCGCGCCTGATCACCCCCGCGCAGATCCATCTGCTTGAAAGCATCGACGCCGAGCTGGACGCCGCCATCGCCCAGGGCGATGCGCACGGGTATCTCGAAGCGAACCACCGGTTTCACTTCACCCTTTATGGTCTCGCGGGGGCCGAGGTGCTGCAGCGCATCGCGGATTCGCTCTGGCTGCAGATGGGCCCGTCGCTGCGGGTGGTCTGCGGACGCTCGGGCACCGACAATCTGGTGGACAATCACAAGGCCGCCACGCGCGGCCTGCGCGCGGGCAGCCCCGAAGATGTGCGCGCCGCGATCGAAGCGGATCTGGATCAGGGGCTGGATTTCATCCTGCGTTCCCTGCCGGACTGTTAAACCCGGCTGAGGCCGGAACCGGCGCGCTCAGCCGTCCTTGCGGTCATCCACGATATTCATCGACGCCAGCACCCCCTGCCCCGGCACCGCGCTGGCAAAGGGGCCGCCCACACAGATCTGTGCGGGGTCCGACGGATCGGCGGGCCCGGCCTGGGCCAGGATGTCGGCGGCAAACTGTTCGGCATTGTCGCGCGGCCGATAGCCAAGATAGGCCGCCCCGCTGTTGTCCACCGGGCAGCGATCATTGTCCGACACGCCATAGATGATGCCAAAGCCTGTCACGGGCGTGTCCAGCGCCCGTGTGACCAGCTGGATCAGATCATCATAGCTCAGCCAGGTGCCAAGCGCGCGGGTGTTGTTGACCTGAGCGCAGGACAGGATGCGCAGGCACACCGCTTCGAGCCCGAATTTTTCCCAGTACATGCGGCCAAGATCTTCGGCAAAGCACTTGGCCAGCCCGTAGAATCCGTCGGGCCGGTGGGCCACATCGACACCGATCTGATCGCCGCTTTCATACATGCCCACCGCATGGATCGACGACGCATAGACCACCCGGCGCAGCCCGTGATGGCGCGCGGCATCCCAGATGTTGAAGGCCCCCACGAAATTGGGGCCCAGCAGGTCTTCGAACGGGGCTTCGTCGACGATGGCGCCAAAATGCACCACCATGTCGGCGCCTTCGAGCAGATCAAAGATCGCCGCCTTGTCGGCCAGATCCGCCTGCACATAGCGCTCGCCGGGATAGAGCGTGCCGACCCCGTCGGCAATGTCGCTTGAAACCAGCGTCTCGCACATCCGCGACAGCGGTTCGCGCAGGTAGGATCCCAGACGCCCGGCCGCCCCTGTCAGCACAATCTTGGTCATGGCATGTCCTTTCATTGACCCAAGCCCCATCGCATCCCCGTCAGATGACCGCGCGTTCGACAATGCGCTGCTCGGACAGGATCCGATCATAGCGGAACGCATCCATATCCAGGCTGCGCCATTGCCCATAGGTCAGCCATTCCGACATCGCCCGCCCCATGGCCGGGCTTTGCTGCAGCCCGTGGCCGGAAAACCCGTTGAGGAACAGGAAATTTCCGATCTCGGGATGCGGGCCGATGATGGCGTTCTGGTCGAACGTGTTCATCGCGTAATGGCCCGCCCATTCGCTTTGCACCTTGATCGCCTCGAATTGCGGGATCCGCGTCGCCAATGTGGGCCAGATGTGATCCTGCCACAGCCCGTGATCCATTGCAAAATCGTCAAACGGCACGGCAGGGTCCACATCCGCGTGCCCGCCGCACAGATAGGTGCCGCCGCCATTTTCGCGCACATGCACGCCGCTGGGGTCGATGGTCAGCGGCAGGTCACGGTCAAGCGGCTGTTCGGCCTTGAAGATCCAGGTAAAGCGTTTGCGTGGCTCAACCGGCACGTCGATGCCCGCCATGCGCGCGGTTTGGGCCGCGCGCGGGCCACTGGCATTGACCACATGGCCGCAGGAAATCACCTCGCCCGTGGCCAGTGTCACGCTGTCGATCCGCTGGCCCGTGGCATCGCGGGTCATCGCGACGACCTCGCCCGAGACATATTCGACCCCCCGCGCCCGCGCCTGCCGGCGCCAGGCGTCAAAGACGGCAATGCCGTCCCAATACCCTTCGTCCACCGTGTTGATCGAGCCCAGCACGATGTCATCAAGCACATAGAACGGATAGCGCGCGGCGATCTCGTCGGGGCTCAGCAGTTCGGTCGCAGCCCCGGCGGCGCGCTGCACCCCGGCATTGCGCCGCAGCGTGTCGGCAAACCCGTCCGTGTCGGCCAGGTACAGATAGCCAAAGGACCGGATCCGCAGATCCGGCACCCGGTCGTCATCGCCCATATAGCGGCGCAGGTTCTGGATATAGTCGGCGCCAAACTGCGAGATGCGCACATTCAGTTCGGTGCTGTATTGCTGGCGGATGCAGGAATTGGAATGCGCGGTCGAGCACCATTCATAGCTGGGGTCGCGTTCAACCACGAGCACCGAACCGGTGAAATCGGGATTGTCGGTCAAAAACCACGCCGTGGCCGACCCCATCATCGCGCCCCCCACGATCACCACGTCATAAGATGACCGGGTCGGGCGGGTGGCAAATCCTGCTTGCGACATCAGATGCGCTCTCCTTTGCTGGCGCGGGCCAGCACGTTGTCGATCTCGTCCGTGGTCATGCCATAGTGCCGTTGCGCATGCTCGGGCGTGATGTAGCCACAGGCCAGATCGCGATGCACCAGCGCGCGGTCCCTGTCTGATGCCGCGCCATATCCCGCGCCGCCGGGAAAGGCCATCTTGACGCGCCCGCCATGGGGCACAAATTGCCGCCCCTTGCCGCGCATGGGGGTGCCGTCTTCGCGGGTGATGCGGGTGGCCCCACCATCCCCGCCGCCGCGCCGCCCGCGCGCGGGATGGTCGATCCGGTCGAGCATGGCGGACATGTCGAATTCGTGCCCGTCGCAGGCGCCGATCTCCATGTACTGGCCCAGCCCGCCCCTGTGCTGGCCCGGCCCGCCACTGTCGGGGCGCAGCTCCTTGCGCCAGATGATCACCGGGCCCACCTGTTCGGTGGCCTCGACCGGCATGGTCATGACACCCGATGGAAAGGCGGTGGCGTTCATCCCGTCCAGCGCAGGCCGCGCCCCCGATCCGCCGGAATTGAAGGTCAGCACCTCGGCCCGGCAGGCGCCATCGGGGGCAGGCCCGTCGCGGCGCGGGCGCAGCGACAGCTGGAAATTGCACAGGCACCCCGCCCCTTCGGCGGGCACGCGCCCCGGCAACAGCTGATCCAGCGCGTCATAGACCGTATCGGGCAGCATGTGCCCGATCACATGGCGCAGCGCCACCGGCGCGGGGAAGACCGCGTTCACGATCGACCCTTCGGGCGCGCGCACCTCGAACGGCGCGAGCGAGGCGGCATTGTTCGGGATCTCGGGCGCAATCGCGCATTTCAGGGCATAGCAGGTATAGGCCTTGGTATAGACCATGGGCACGTTGATGCCCTTGCGGTCGGTGCCGCTGGTGCCCGCCCAGTCGCTGATGATGCGGTCGGGTTCGATGCGCAGATGCACATGCAGATCCACCGGCGCCGAATAGCCGTCGATGCGCATATGCCCGCGCGCCTCGCCCTGTGGCAGGGCGTTGATCCGTTCGAGCGTGGCGGCGCGCGAATGGCTGAGGATGAAATCGGAAATCCCATTCAGATCGCGCAGCCCGAATTCGGCCATCATCTCGGTCAGGCGGCGCTGGCCGATCTCGTTGCTGGTGGCCAGCGCATGGATGTCGCCCACCAGCTGGTCGGGTTCGCGCACATTGCCCCGGATCATCGCCATCAGCGTGGGATCCACCCGCCCGCGATCGGCAAACCGCAGGATGGGGATATAGAGGCCTTCTTCGTGCACGTCATTGGCATCCGCGCCAAAGCCGCGCCCACCAATATCGGTGACATGGGCCGTGCAGGCAAAAAACCCGATCAGCCGCCCATCCAGAAAGCTGGGCGTGACGACGGTGATGTCATGTTTATGGCCGGTGCCTTCCCAGGGGTCGTTGGTCAGATAGACGTCACCATCGGCCATGGTGTCGACCCCGATGCGGCGCATGAAATGGGCCACCGCATCGGCCATGGCGTTGACATGGCCGGGTGTGCCGGTGACCGCCTGGGCCAGCATCTCGCCCCGGTCATTATAGACACCGGCCGACAGATCGCCGGCTTCGCGGACGGATGTGGAAAACGCCGTGCGGACCAGCGCCTGGGCCTGCTCTTCGACCACGGAAATCAGCCGGGTCCACATCACCTGATAGGCGATCTTGCTGGGGGCATTGGGGGTGTTGGGGGTATCGGGGGTGCCGGTCATGCCTCGGCCTCCTTCGGGGTCAGGATCAGCGTGCCATCGGTCAGGGCGATCAGATCGCGGCTGGCCGGCACCACCACGGTGGTTTCATCTTCGGTGACAACCGCAGGGCCCGCCACCCGTGCCCCCGGCGCCAGCGCATCCCGCGCCACCACCCCGGCATCAACCCGGCGCCCAAGCGCGGGGTCAAAGACCGGACGCATCGTGCCCGCCGCCACATCGTGCAGGCGGGCCGGAGCATCAAGCCCGTCAACCGGATCCTGCCGCGTCGCGGCCAGCACCGACCAGACGGTGATTTCAACCTCCATCCCCGCCACCGCGCGACCGAACAGCCCCTGATACACCTCTTCAAAGCGGGCAAGGATCTGAGCAGGGTCAGGGGCTGCGGCTTCGTCCGCGCTCAGCGGTACGGGGATCTCCCAGCCCTGCCCGGCATAGCGCATATAGATCTTGTGGTCGCGGGTGATGGGGGCGGTGGCATCGCAGGCGCGCACGAAGGTGGTGGCTTCGGCCGCCATATCTGCAAACAGCGCGCGCACCACGCCCGCATCAAATTCGGACAACCGCATGAAGACCGAGCGGTTCGCCTCAAAGCTGAAGGGCGCGCGCAGAAAGCCGATGGCCGATCCCACCCCGGCCCCCGGCGGCACAAGGCAGCGTCCGACCCCCAGCTTTTCGCACAGCCGCGCCGCGTGCAGCGGCGCCGCGCCGCCAAAGGCAATCATGGTGTAGTCGCTCAGATCCTCGCCATTTTCCACCGCATGGACGCGGGCGGCATTGGCCATGTTTTCATCCACAACCTCCGCGAGGCCCCAGGCGGCGTCCTGCGCGCCCAGATCCAGCGGCGCGCCCAGATGATCCGACAGCGCCTGTCTGGACTGGTCGGGGGACAGCGGGATCGCCCCGCCCGCAAAGCCATCGGGATCGAGCCGGCCCAGCACCAGATCGGCATCGGTCACCGCAGGCCGCTTGCCGCCGCGCCCGTAACAGGCCGGCCCCGGTTCGGAGCCTGCGCTTTCGGGCCCCACACGGATCTGGCGCAGCGCATCCACATGCGCCAGCGATCCGCCACCTGCGCCGATCTCGACCATGTCGATGACCGGAATGGAAATCGGCATGCCCGACCCCTTCTTGAAGCGGTACGAGCGGGCCACTTCAAACACGCGCGCGGTCTTGGGGCTCTGATCCTTGATCAGGCAGATCTTGGCGGTGGTGCCGCCCATGTCAAAGCTGAGCACCCGGTCCAGCCCATGTCGCGCGGCGATGTCGGCGGCAAAGATCGCGCCCCCCGCAGGCCCCGATTCCACCAGCCGCACAGGAAAGTCCGCCGCGCTTTCAAGCGACATGATCCCGCCGCCCGAATGCATCAGAAAGACCGGGCAATCCGCGCCCTGCGCCGCCAGACGCGCCTTGAGACGGCCTAGATACGATTTGATCAGCGGTTTGATATAAGCGTTGGCAATGGTGGTGTTGAACCGTTCATATTCGCGCATCTGCGGCGAGACCTGCGAAGACAGGGACACCATCACACCGGGCAGCCTGCGCGCCAGCACCTCGGCCACGGCGCGTTCATGGGCGTCATTGGCATAGGAATGCAGCAGCCCCACGGCGATGCTGTCATAGCCCGCCGCCTCCAGCTCATCCGCCAGCGCATCGACCGCAGCGGGGTCGAGCGGGATCAGCACCTGCCCGCGCGCATCCATCCGTTCGCGCAGCACATGGCGGCGGTGGCGCGGCAGCAGCGGCTCGGGCAGGGTCAGGTTCAGGTCATATTGTTCAAACCGGCTTTCGGTGCGCATTTCGATCACATCGCGAAAGCCTTCGGTGGTGATCAGCGCCGTCTTGGCGCCGCGCCGTTCGATCAACGCATTGGTGGCCAGCGTCGTGCCGTGGATGATCTGGGTGATCTGACCGGGGCCCACGCCCATGCGCGCGCAGACCTGATGCATGCCGTCGATGATGGCATCTTCGGGGGCGGCATAGGTGGTCAGCACCTTGGCCGACACCCGGCGGGCGCCGTCCTCCAGCACCACATCGGTAAAGGTGCCGCCGATATCCACGCCCAGACGCAGCGCTTGTTTGGCCATGCCGTGATGTCCCCTGTATTGATCGGGGGCAGGATAGCGAGCCCTCAGGATGCAATCCAATTATTAGATCGGATCAGGTTGATAGATTTTCCTGATCTCCCACCATCCAAGCATGCGAGATTTCGGCCGCAAGTGCCGCCGCTTCGGTGACATAGACCGGCGCGCTGTCGGCATCGAACCGCGCGGCAAATTGCAGATCATCGGGCGCCCAAGCATAGCGCAGCGCCACCAGATCGCCGCGCGCCAGATCGGCGCGCACCATCGCTTCGGGCAGGCAGGCCACACCGATGCCTTCGCGCGTCATCTGCAGACAGGCCGCCAGATGCGATGACGCCACCACCCGCACCGTCCCGTCGGGGGCCGATGCGATATGGTCCATGAGCTGCGCATAGGGGCGCGTGCCTTTGGCATGGGTCAGCAACGGATGGCGCGCCAGATCCTGCAACGTCAGGGTCTGATCGTGAAACCCCAGATCAGGCGTCGCCACCCAGAGCATGGCAAAGCGCCCCAGATCCATCATCCCCGACGCTGCGCGCTGAAAGGGGCCGGTCTGCAGCGCCAGATCCAGATCGCGCGCAAACAGAGCGTCAGAGATGTTCACCGACAGATCCACCGTCAGATCGACGTCGATATTGGCAAAGCGCGCCTTGAGCGCGGACAGGAACTGCCCCAGCCAGGAATGCACCACCATTTCGGTGACCCCCAGCCGCAGCACACCCCGAAACAGCCCCGTATCCCCCGCCGCCAGCAGAACCCCGTCCATCGCCCGCATCACATCGCGCGCACGCGGCAGCAGCCGGGCCCCCGCCTGCGTCAGCCGCACCGACCCCGCATCGCGATCAAACAGCCGCTGCCCCAGCTGCGTTTCAAACCCCGAAATCCGGGCCGAAATATTGGGCTGCGTGGTATTGAGCCGCTGCGCCGCGCGGCGAAAGCTGGCCAGTTCGGCCACCGCAACGAAGGCCTCGATCTGTTTGAAACTGAACTGCGCCAAAGGGCTCTCTCAGGCTGGGCGCGTCCCTGTGGGGGCCGACACGCGATAGACAAGATCTGCACTATCCCCCGCCTCAAGCGCCGCCTGCAAGAGCGCATCGACCCGGTCCCGCCCCGGTGCCTTGCGGCAGACCGGATCGGTGGCCCCTGCATCCCCCGCAATGGCCAGCGCCTGACAGCGGCAGCCGCCAAAATCCACGTCGCGCCGCGCGCAGCTCTGACAGGGATCCGGCAGCCAGTCGACGCCGCGATAGGCGTTGAAGGCCGCGCTGTCATACCAGATCTCGCGCAGCGGGCGGTCGGTCACCTTGTCAAAGCTCAGATGTTTGAGGCTTTCGGCCGCGTGGCAGGGCAGCACGGTGCCGTCGGGCAGGATGTTCAGCCCCGCCGATCCCCAGCCGCCCATGCAGGCCTTGGGATAGTCGGAATAGTAATCGGGGGGCACAAAGTCGATCGCCAGCACGCCGCGCAGGCGGGTCTGGGCCTTTGCCACGATCTGTTTGGTGGCATCGGTCTGTTCGCGCGTCGGCAGCAACGCGCCCCGGTTCAGCGTGGCCCAGCCGTGAAACTGCACGCAGGCGATTTCCAGCCGTCTTGCCCCCAGTTCCACCGCCATGTCGATGGTGCGCGGCAGATCATCGAGGTTCTGCCGGTGCATCACCGCGTTCAGCGTCAGCGGAATGCCCCGCGCCTTGATCTCGGCCGCGATCGACATCTTGCGGTCATAGCCGCCCCGATAGCCTCCGATATGGTCGGCCATGGCCGCCGTTACCCCCTGCAGGGACAGCTGGATGTGGTCCAGCCCTGCCGCTTCGAGCGCGTCGAGCCGTCTGGGGGTGAGCCCGATGGCACTGGTGATCAGGTTGGTGTAAAGCCCCGCCTGCGCGGCCGCGCGGGTCAAATCCACCAGATCGGGGCGCGCCGCCGGTTCACCCCCCGACAGGTGCAGCTGCAGCACGCCCAGATCAGCGGCCTGACCAAAGACATCGGCCCAGGCATCGGTGCCCAGCTCGCTGTCCTTTGCCTGCAGTTCAAGCGGGTTGGAACAGTAAGGGCAGGACAGCGGGCAGCGATGCGTCAGTTCCGCCAGCATCGCAATGGGCGGGGCGATGGATGAGGACGTGCTCATGCGACCCCCAGAAAAACACGCGCCCGCAACCCCTGCAGAAAGGTCTGCACGTCGCCCGCGATCTGATCGGCGGGCGCGTCATAGGCGGCCGCCAGATCGTCGATGATCTGGCCGAAGGTGGCACTGCCATCGACGCGCTGCAGGATCGCCTCTCCGATCGGATCCAGCCGCACCGCCTTTTCGGGGGCCAGCAGCACCTGCCCGCCGCGCACACGGTCATCCTGCACGCGCACCCCACGCAGCAGAACCGGCCGGTCATCTGGGGCGAAGGTCAGGCTCATGCCAGCCCCTCGCCCGGTTGCCAGGCGCCGGGCGGGATGCGACCCGGTTCCACATAAGCCCCCCACAGCGCGTCAAGCTGCGCCCAGAGCACATCGGTTTTGAACATCAGCGCGGCGCAGGCCATATCTTCCTTTTCCGGCGTGTCGGCGTGATCCAGCACCCAGGCCAGACCAAAGGCCACATCGCGTGGCGCTTCGTTCAGGCGGGTTCGGAAATAGGACAGGCTGTCGGCATTGGCGAAATCGTAATGTTCCAGCAGCCCTTCGATCCGGCGTTCATGGATCTTGGGCGCAAACAGCTCGGTCAGCGACGACGCCACCGCAGGCAGCAGCGGCATGTCGCGCACATAGCGGATATAGGCATCGACCGCGAATTGCGTGGCCGGCAGCACCCCCCGCCCCGACGCGACATAGTCGGGATCGAGCCCCACCGCCTCGGCCAGTTTCAGCCAGCGGCGCAGGCCGCCGCCGTCATCCACCCCGCCATCATGGTCTTCGATCCGCGACCGCCAGGCCCGGCGCATGTTCGGGTCCGAACAGCGCGACAGAAAGGCCGCGTCCTTCATCGGGATCGCCGCCTGATAGGCCCAGCGATTGATCACCCAGGCGCGCACCTGATCGGGCGTGCAGTCGCCGCCATGCAGGCGATGATGAAACGGGTGACGGTCGTGATAGCGTTCGGCCCCGATGGCGCGCAGCCGGGCCTCAAGGCTCTGTCGGCTCATAGGTCGGTCTCCTGCCCGTCGGCGCCAATGCGCCAGCCTGCGGCCAGAACGGCGGCGCGCTCGGGGCTGGCGGGCTGCCAGATCGGGTTGGTGTTGTTGATATGGATATAGGTCTTGGCACAGCTCAGCCCCGACAGCCGCGCCATCGACCCGTCCGTACCGCTGATCGGGATATGGCCCATGCGCCGGCCGGTCTTGATGCCGGTGCCGCTGCGGATCATTTCGTCGTCATCCCACAGCGTTCCGTCAAAAAAGAGCTGATCGGCATCCCCGATCCGTTCAAGCAGATCCGCCGTCACATCCGCGCAGCCGGGGATGTAATAGGCAACCTTGGTTCCAGATTGCAGACGCACCCCCACCGTCTGCCCCCCGATCAGATCGGTCTGGACCATGTCGCCTTCCATGAACAGCGGCACCTTGCCCGGCACCGGGAAAAGCCGCGCGTCGAGCCCGTCCAGCAGAGCAAAGGGCGCATCGGGCGCAATGTCGTGGCGCGTGACCTTGGCCCGGTTCACCGCATCGAAAATACGGTTGTCGGACAGGACCTGATGGATGTCGGCGGTGGCAAAAAGGTCAAAGTGTGTCTGTTCGCGCAGCGACAACAGCCCGGCGATATGGTCGATGTCGCCATTGGTCACCAGCACCGACGCCACCGGCGAATGGCGCAGGGATTGCGGGTGCATTGCCGGACAGACCAGCATCTGCTGGCGAATATCGGGCGAGGCATTGAGCACCGCCCAGTCATCCCCATTGACCGACACCGCCAACGACGACTGGCCCGACGCCGGGATCGCTCCGGCGCGGGCATCGTTGCAGTTGGGGCAGCCACAATTCCATTGCGGCAATCCCCCACCGGCGGCAGCGCCAAGAACCAGGAACTTCATGGCCAAAGCGCCCCGTCAGTCGTGCAGGCTCAGAACAGATCGCCGTCGTGGCGCTCGTCCTCGGCGGGGGCGTACATGTTGATTTCCATGCCGCAGTTCACTTCACGCAGTTTCGGTGCCGTCCAAGCCATCTTTCACCTCCGGGGGCTGGGTTACGTCGATCATAGGTTAGGGTCGATTCGGGCGCGCCGCCAACACTGCTTTGGTCGTAGGGCCGGCAGCCTGCCCGCTGTTTCGCGCGCCCGTTTCGGGCCCCGTTTATACCCCCGTTTAGACCAAGGTCGCATAGATGGCCTGCGGCGCGCTCACTAGCGTTTCGCCATGTTTCTACGCGCCATGATGCCACTGCTGTCCCTGTTCATCGCGCCTGCGCTGGCCGCCGATCCGCTGGATCGCGATGCGCTGGCCGAACAGATCTTTGCGCCCTTTTCACTGGGCGATCCGGTGGGCGACCCGATTGACGGGCCTGCAGGAAATACCGTGTACAGCCTGCTCAATTCCGGCGGGGCCGAAGCGGGATATGTGTTTCAGACCGAACCCTTGGCGCCCCTGCCCGGCTTTTCAGGATCGCCGGTCAACACCATGGTGGTGATGGATCCCGACGGCACGTTTCTGGATGTGCGGCTGCTTGACCACAACGAACCGATCTTTGTGTCGGGCCTGGGCGAGGCCCCGTTCCACCAGTTCTTCGAACAATATCCCGGCCTGTCGGTTTCGGACGCCATTGTGGTGGGCACCCCTTACGGAGACGGCGCGGGGGGATCGTCGCTGGTCTATCTGGACGGGGTGACCAAGGCGACCGCCTCGGTCCGGATTGCACACGAATCCGTGATGGGGGCTGCGCTGGCGGTGGCCCGTGACAAGCTGAAGGGGATTTCCACCCAGCCCCCGGCCTATCCCGATCCCGACCATGTCGAAGATCTGACCTGGTCCGACCTTGTCGAGCAGGGCATCGCCAGCCACCACGTGGTCACCAATGCCCAGGTGAACGACGCCTTTGCCGGCACCTTGTGGGAAGATGACGACCCCGAAGCCAGCGATGACCCGGACGCGCCCTATCTGGATCTGTGGATCGTGGATCTGGGGCCGAAATCCATCGCCCGCGCCGCCCTGTCCAGGGATGGCTATGACGAGCTGCAATCGTTCCTGTCGATCTCGACCAGCGACGAACCCATCCTGGTCATCGAAACCGCCCGCCACGGGCTGGTCTCGCCCGATTTCGTGCGCAACACCGCCCCCGACTGGCTGAGCGCCGAACAGGGCGGGCTGCCCATCGGGCTGCGCGATGCCGATCTTTTCGTGGATCTGGCCGCCGACGCGCCCGACGGGGTCGCCATGATCCTGCGCACCGACCGCAGGCTGGGCTTTGACCCCGGCAGCCCCTGGGATCTGCAGGTGGCCGCGATCCGCGAACACGGCATGTTCCAGCCCCAGATCGGCAGCGTCACGCTGACCGCCAGCCACGCCACGCCGGACCGGTTTTTCCTGCGCCCCGAGATCCCCAAACCCACGCCGCCCTGGCTCGACGCGCTGCGCAACCGGCAGGCCGATCTGATCGTGCTGGGCGTGTTCCTGACCGGGCTGACGCTGCTGATGCTGCTGGGGCTCGATCGGATGGCCGATGCCAAAGGATTCCGCGCCCTGCGTCTAGGGATCCTGGCCTTTGTCATCGGCTTTGTCGGCTGGTGGGGACAGGGGCAATTGTCCATCGTGACCGTGCTGGGGGCGCTGCGCACCGGGATCGACGGCGGCAGCTTTGCGTTTTTGCTTTATGATCCGTTTTCGCTGGCGGTCTGGGCGTTTGCGATCCTGGGCTTTGTGCTGTGGGGGCGCGGCTATTTCTGCGGCTGGCTTTGCCCGTTCGGGGCCATGCAGGAATTCACCCACCATCTGGGCCGCTGGCTGCGCCTGCCCCGGATCGAGCCGTCCGAGCGGTGGGATGCGCGCCTCAAGGGGCTGAAATACGTGCTGCTGGCCGGTCTTGTCGGCGTCACGATCTTTGCCCCGGCCGAGATCGACAAGGCCGCCGAGGTCGAGCCCTTCAAGACCGCCATCACCACGTTTTTCATCCGCGACTGGTACTATGTGGCCTATGCGCTGGTGCTGCTTCTGGGCAGCGCGGTGCTGTTCAAGGGCTTCTGTCGCTATCTGTGCCCGCTGGGGGCGGTGATGGCCATCGGCGGGCTGCTGCGCGGGCGCGACTGGATCGCGCGGCGCGCCGAATGCGGTAGCCCCTGTCAGCTGTGCAAGGTCAAATGCAACTATGGCGCCATCCGCAAGAGCGGGCAGATCCAGTATGACGAATGCTTTCAGTGCCTCGATTGCGTGACCATCCACAATGATCAGGCCCAATGCGTGCCGCTGATCCTGGCCGCGCGCAAACGGGGCCTGCGGATGGAGGCCGCCGAATGACGCCGCTGTCACGCCGCCGGGCTCTGACCCTGATCGCCAGTGCCGCGCTGGTGCGCCCCGCGCAGGCCGCGCCGCTGCGCTGGCAGGGCCGCGCCCTTGGGGCGGATGTCAGTGTGACGCTGCATGCCGACCCGGCGCTGGCCCGCGCGGCGCTGGTGCGCGTTCAGGCCGAACTGCACCGCACCGAGGCGCTGTTCAGCCTGTATGATCCCGCATCCGCCCTGTCGCGGCTGAACGCCGATGGCCAGTTGAGCGACCCAGCCCCCGAATTTGCCGATCTGATGGCGCGGGCCAATTATGTGCATTGGGCAACGAACGGCGCGTTTGATCCCACCGTGCAGGCGCTCTGGCAGGCGCTGGCCAGCGGGGGTGATCCGGATGCGGCACGCGCCCGCATCGGATGGCCACGCATTCGCCGAAACGCGCGGGGCATTGCCCTGGATCAGGGGCAAAGCCTGACCTTCAACGGGATCGCCCAGGGCTGGGCCACGGACCGCGTGCGCGCGGTGCTAAGCGGGCTGGGGCTGACGCGCTGTCTGATCAATATCGGAGAATTTGCAGCGATCGGCGGGCCATTCACGCTGGGGATCTCAGACCCCGATCACGGGCTGCACAGCACCCTGAGCCTGACCAACCGCGCCGTGGCCACCACCAGCGCCCGGGGCACGATGATCGGCAGCCAGAGCCATATCCTGAGCGCCACCGCCCACCCGCTGTGGTCCAGCGTCACGGTCGAGGCCGACAGCGCGACCTATGCGGATGCCGCATCCACCGGGTTCTGCCTGATGCCGCTGCCTGCGATCCGCCAGGCCATGGCGCGCCTGCCCGGCCAGCCCCGCACCACCCTGATCGCCCCCGACGGAACCACGCAGGTGATCGGGGCCTGAGCCCGCGTATGACCTTAACAGGGCGCCGGCCAGATCGGCGCGATCCGTCGAGCGGCCTGCAGATCGTCTACGGTATCGAGCAACTGGCGAATGGCTCGTCCATCGGAGCGTTCCCGCAGGGATCTTTTTCGCTTGGGAACAGGATCGTATCATAAGCCATTGAGTCGCGGGGTCACGGACCATGACAGCTCCGAGCCCACTTTGACAAATGCTGCACAAACTACCAATGGCAGCCTTTCAACTCCGCCGCCGTGAGACAGCGAACGCGCGTAAGTGCAGCAACCAAAGGATCTGCGCAGCCTCGACAACCGGAAGTACCTGAAAAAATGGGCGCCTCAAAGACACCGTGATTTCCTCTGCCCGGCCTTCGCAGTCTTCTGTCCAAGTCTGCACAAAAAGTGCGTCGAAAAAAAAGTGCCCAATGTCGCATGCCAATGGTGCGATCAGTATCACTGCAACAAGCGTGACATACCAATCCCGCGCCGACTTGCGCAATCGAAGGTCAAAAATGTTCCTTCCACCAAGCCTTTTTCTCGTCGAAACAAAGGTAAGCAGGCCAGAAGCAATAAGAGCTACTGCAGCAAATGGCAGAGCCAATCGGTATGCCTGCATGAGAGGAATACCCAAGCTGTCGCATTGCCAGTGGGGCGCGAACCATTCCGGAGCAATAAAGATGTCAATAACACTGGCAGGGACCGTCACCCAAATCAGAAACGCCCCAATCAGCCAGTAAACCACTGGGGTAGCGTTCGAGTATCGCCACGGTATTCCTGAGCCGATTGTCATACAGCTATGATCCCAAAAGTCTCTTATTGCGCAACTGGAAAACCGCCATTGGTGCCTCTGCAGCGAAAGCTCACTTTTTCGGCACGCCCGACCTTCGTTGTCCCGTTCGAACAAATGGCGTTCTGGGGTGGCAAAGTCACGGTAGAATCATAAGCCAAAACGCATGGTCAGGAAGCACTTGGGTTTTGCCTAAATCGGCAGAAATAGAATGAAATTTGTAACTTCGGTCCATACCGAGAAACGGAACCTCTTCCCGCTTTACTGAGGTTGTTACTTGGCATTCAATAGGACAAAGAGGCAGAAAAGCTCGCCGGACTTCTGAACTCATAAAGACCATGGGGTGTGAGCCGTCGCCACGAGAAAAGCGGTCAGCCAGAGCGTAATATGTCAGTGTTTGGGACTTGAAGCCATGTTCACTCATCCGCCGCTCTACTTCGTTGAAAGGCATAGCTTCAATTTCTGTTTTTAGGTCGCGTAGATGGTTTCGGTCCGGTTGGACGTTCCAAACCAAGAACGTTGCCGCACAAAATACCAATACAGAAAACAGCTTAAGAATTGAGCGCATGTTTCAAGCTGTGCCAAGTTTCTAGGAGCCATTCAAGTTCGGAACGGAGGAGCGGAGCGTACTCGCTAGCCGCCATTCGCGTAAACGCAGCGAAATGGTGCTTTGTCCGCACGTCCGACCTTCGTTGTCCCGTTCGAACAAATGGCGTTCTGGGGTGGCTTTTGCATCCGCAAAATCAAGGCGCTACAAGGCACAGGATCCAGTAGGTTCAAATGGAATGCCATTGCAGCATTCTCTTTTGCTGCGATCCTGCCAATACCTGACCAGACCCCACGCAGCCCGACATCGTAACGTCGGCTCAAATCATACGGGAAGGCGCCGAGGGCGTCTTTGTGACGGGGTGGAATTCAGCTTTGGTGCGACGATCCGCAATCGGTCCAGGTAGGCGGGTGCGGTCCTGATGTCATGGCCGCCGGGCCGCACCCGACGGGCAGGCGACGAAACCCCCACGCCCCCGCGGTCGCGCAGGGGGCGTGTCATGGGCGCAGGCTCAGCCTTCGTCTTTGCGCATGACGCGGCCAAGCCAGCCTTTTTTCTTGGGCGCGTCGCCATCGTCGGCGGGATCGGGTTCGGAATCGGCGGCGGCATCTTCGCCTTCGACCGCCGCGCGGAAGCTTTCGAAGAACTGATCGGCCATCTTCTTGGCGAACCCGTCGATGATCCGGCTGCCCAGCTGGGCGAGTTTGCCGCCAACCTTGGCTTCGACATCATAGGTCAGCACGGTGCCGCCGCTGGCGCTGTCGGTCAGCGTGACGCGCGCGCCGCCCTTGGCAAAGCCTGCCGCACCGCCCTTGCCTTCGCCGGTCAGCACCAGGCTGTCGGGTTCGGCCATTTCGGACAGGGTCACGGCGCCTTTGAAGGTGGCCTTGACGGGCCCGACCTTCTGCACGACCACGGCTTCGAACCCCTCGGCGGGGGTGCCGCTCATCTCCTGGCAGCCGGGCACGCAGGTCTTGAGCACATCTGCCGAAAGCAGCGCGGCCCAGACTTCGGCGCGGGGGGCGGCGATCTCTTTGCTGTCAACCAGTTGCATGGGTGTTCTCCTTGTTCGGGGCCTGTCGTCCGGGCCATGTCCTGAGCCCGCAAAGGGGCCGGTGTCAGCGCAGCTCGGGCGGCTCGAATGTCAGCCCAAAGCGCGAAAAGATCCGGGCGATACGCCCGTCGGCGATGGCGGCATAGATCGCATCATCCACCGCATAGGCAAGGGGGCGATAGGCAAAATGCACGCCCACCCCGCTGGTCCAGTCGCCCACGCCAAAGCCCGGCAGGGGCGGCGTGTGGATCGCCAGATCGTCGGTCAGCCCGTGTTCAAGCTGTGCGCGCGGTCCCATGGCGGCCATCACGTCGCCTGCGGCCAGCGCCTCCATCGCCGCCTGCATGGTGGGATAGCGCTGGACATTCTGCCCAAGCTGACCGCCGGGAAACGACGACAGGTAGAAATCGGCAATCGCGTCATTTTCCACCGCCACCGTATCAAAGCGGAAATAGGCCGGAACCGGCGGATCATCGGGATAGGCATCACGACGATAGGCAATGGCGATGCGTTCGACATGATACTGACCGGTGAACACAACCTGTTCGACGCGGCAGGCAAATTCGCTGTCATAGGGCACATGCAGCATCACATTGGCCACGCGCCCGCCCACGATGGGGCCTTTCCACAGCCAGTTGCGCAGATCCGCATCCAGGTTTTCGCCAGCAGCCACCAGATCAAAGCGCGCCTCGACGCCCAGATCCTCGGCAATGAGGCGACCGATTTCGATGTCGACCCCCTGGGGCTGGCCGCCCTCTTGCCAGGACCAGGGCGGGAAATCATCGTAGGCGGCAAAGCGGATAAAGCCCCGGTCGCGGATCGTATCCAGATCCGCGCCCACGATATCGCGTGACGCATTCTGCGGTTTCGGCTGCGGCACGAAATCTGCGCAGCGCGCCGCCGCTTCGGTCGCACAGAACAGGACCAGACCCGCCAGCAAAGCCTTCATCGACACCCCCCGGTTATTGCGCCGCAGACAGCCCGATGGTCAGCGCTTCGGCCGCGCCAGCGTAGTCGGGGCTGTCGCTGTCGATCAAGCCCGCCGCGCGAAAGGCCACGCTGTCGGCCACCGGCGCGCCCGATCCTGTTTCGACCTCGGCCGCGATGGCCGTCAGCTCGGCCAGCAGCGCTGCGCGGTCGCCATCGCCACCATCGGCCATGCCGTTCAGCGTGTCGCGGATTTCCTTGAGCCGCGGCGTGTGATCATCCAGCGCCCCGTCATCGGGCCGGGTTTCGATATAGGTGCGGATCGCCCAGGCCGCTTTCTGGCCCAGAAGCTCGCCAAAGGCGGGCATCTTGGTGATGCCGTTCTGGGTATAGCCTTCGCGGAAGCGTTCCACATACCATTCGTCGCCATATTCCTCGGCCTCGAGATAGCGCAGATCGGGCGCAAGCCCGCCCGACACCACACCCAGCCCGTGGCAGCGCGCGCAGTTCTGGTTGTACCCGCTGTCGCCGATTTCGATGGCCGCCTGCCAGACCTCTTCGCCCTGATCGCGATAGGGGTTTTCGATCAGCCATTCTTCGCCCACTTCGGGCAGAACATCGGTGTTCACAGGCTGCGGGGCCACGTCCCCATGGGCGTGGGCCAGACTGGCCCCTGCAATCAGAAACAGCCCTGCAAATGCGCGTCTCATGGTCGTTCCTCCTCCGACGTGATCCGTGTTTTTCGGGTGATACCGCGGCGCGGCATTGGCTGGATATGGGACTTAAGTTGAAATCCCGCGCGGTTTGCGCCTGCCCGCCTACGACCATCGTATGATGGCCCGCCCGGCCCCGCTGCGCCAAGCTGCACGCAGGAGCATGAGGGGGGAAAAGATGTTCAGAGCCATTGCCATGGCCTGTGCGTTGACATGTGCCAGCGTGGCGCAGGCACAGATCGACGTGCCGCTGGTCTATCTGCATCAGGCCGAAGATCTGCCGCCGGTTCTGTCGAACCTTGATCCGATCCCCGAGGATCGGGGCCGCGCAGGCGCCGCACTTGGGGTTGCCGACAACGCCACCACCGGATCCTTTCTGGGTCATGACTATGCGCTGAACGTGATCTCGGTTCCGGCCGATGGCGATCTGGCAACGGCCACGCGCGACGCGCTGGCGCTGTCGCCATTCGTGGTGCTGGACATGCCCACCGACAGCCTGCTGGCGGTGGCCGATCAGGCGCAGGGCAGTGGCGCGATCCTGTTCAATGCCTCAAGCCACACCGACAGGCTGCGCGGCACCGATTGCCGCGCCAACCTGCTGCATACCCTGCCCAGCAACGCCATGCGCGCCGATGCGCTGATGCAGTTCGCGCGGTTCAAACGCTGGGATGACATGGCGCTGATCGCGGGCACCCATCCCCAGGATCTGGCCTTTGCCGACGCGCTGCGGGCCAGCGCGGCCAAGTTCGGCCTGAAGATCAGCGGCGAAAAGACCTGGGCCTTTGACGCAGACATGCGCCGCAACGCCGCGCAAGAGGTGCCCCTGTTCACCCAGGATCTGGGCGATTACGACCTTCTTCTGGTCGCCGATGAGCTGCATGATTTTGGCCGCTACATCCCCTACAACACCTGGCAGGCGCGCCCGGTCGCCGGATCCGAAGCGCTGGTGCCCGGTGCCTGGGCCCCGGTGGTCGAACAATGGGGGGCCGCCCAGCTGCAAAGCCGCTTTCACGATCTGGCCGGGCGCGACATGGGCCCGCGCGACTATGCCGCCTGGGCCGCCATCCGCACCCTGGGCGAGGCCGTGACCCGCACCAACAGCGCCGATCCGGCAACCCTGCGCGCCTTCATCCTGTCGGATGACTTCGAACTGGCCGGCTTCAAGGGGCGCCCGCTGAGCTTTCGGGCCTGGAACGGTCAGATGCGCCAGCCAATCCCCCTTGTCACGGCGCGCGCGCTGGTCGCCCAGGCGCCCCTGCCCGGTTACCTGCATCAACGCACCGAGCTTGACACGCTTGGATCCGATCAACCTGAACGCACCTGTGGAGCCTTTCAATGACCCGGTTTCTTCTGCCCCTTGTCACGCTTCTGGCCGCCCCCGCACTGGGTGGCGAAATCTGGGTGACCAATGAAAAAGACGACACGATCAGCGTGATCGACGTCGACAGCCTTGAGGTGGTGCGCACCATCCCCACCGGCGAACGGCCACGCGGCATCACCTTTTCCAAGGATTTCAGCCGCGTCTATATCTGCGCGTCGGACAGTGACGCGGTGCAGGTGATGGACCCCGACACCGGAGAGATCCTGCATGATCTGCCGTCGGGCGAAGACCCCGAGCAATTCGTGCTGCACCCCAATGACCGGCATCTTTACATTGCCAACGAAGATGACGCGATCACCACCGTGGTCGATACCGAAACCCGCAAGGTGATCGCGCAGATCAATGTGGGGATCGAACCCGAAGGCATGGCCGTGTCCCCCGATGGCACCATCGCCATCACCACGTCCGAAACCACCAACATGGCCCATTGGATCGACACAGAGACGCAAAAGCTCTTTGCCAATACGCTGGTCGATTCCCGCCCCCGCCATGCCGAATTCACCAAAGGCGGCAGCGAACTGTGGGTGAGCTCGGAAATCGGCGGCACGATCACGGTTTTTGACGTCGAAACCCAGGCCGAAAAGGGCAAGATCGCGTTCGAAGTCCAGGGCGTGCACCCCGACCGCGTGCAGCCCGTGGGCTTTGAATTCACCGATGACGAAAAGACCGCCTTTGTCGCGCTTGGGCCGTCGAACCATGTTGCAGTGGTCAATGCCGACACGCTTGAGGTCGAAGATTACATCCTCGTCGGGCGCCGCGTCTGGCACATGGATTTTTCGCCCGATCGGTCGCTGCTGTTCACCACCAACGGGGTGTCGGGCGACGTCACCGTGATCGACGTGGCCAAGCGCGAGGCGATCAAATCCATCAAGGTCGGCCGCTTTCCCTGGGGCGCGGCGATGCGCCCCTAGGCCGGGCCGAACATGATCACCTTTATCAGATAACAACGAGGGGTTTTGAAAATGTACAAGACAGCCATTCTGGCGCTGTGCGCAGCGCTGGCACTGCCCGCTGCAGGCTTTGCGGATGATGACGATGATGCGGGCTTTGGCCTGGCCGGGATCCTGTCGGCCAGCAACAAGCAGGATCTGCCACCGGTGATCCTGTCTGCGGGAATGCCGCTGACGGATGCGCCATGGGTGCTGAAATCGGGCACCTACTACGAATTCGAAATCCAGGGCGATGGCAGTCAGGAACTGGCGCTTGTGGGGCCCGAATTCTTCCGCGCGATCTGGATCGACGAGATGGTTGTCGAAGGGCTTGAAATCCGGCCGCTTGGTCTGGACAGTGTGGAATTCGACGAGGCGGGCGAGATGGAGATCGGCTTTGTCGCGATCAAACCCGGCAGCTACTACATGAAGGTGCCCGGCAGCACCGGCGAAACCCAGCGGCTGGAGATCACCATCGAATAAGCGCCGCCCTGCGGGCGCACTGGCCCCGGTGCCCCATGGGCGCCGGGGCTTTTGTCGTGATCATGCGGCCGATGTGGCCAGAGACGCCCCACATACGACCATTGTGCAATTTCCGCGGCGGCAGGCTTTGCCGCACACTAAGCGCGGCGCAGGGCTGCGAGGGATCGCCACGCGCAGGGGTCTCAGCTGAGGGAGGAACAGATGAACCGCTTTATGAAGGCTGCCGTGATTGGCGTCTTTGCCGCCGGAATGGCGCAGGCACAGGTCACCGAGGAAGACCTGCAGAACGATCAGACCAACACCGCGCAGGTGCTGACCAACGGGATGGGCCGTGACCTGCAGCGCTACAGCCCGCTGGACACGCTGAACCGCGACAACGTCAAGAACCTGGTCCCCGCCTGGGCCTTTTCGCTTGGTGGCGAAAAACAGCGCGGCCAGGAAACCCAGCCGCTGGTACATGACGGGGTGATGTATATCACGGGCTCTTACAGCCGGGTCTATGCCATTGACGTGGAAACCGGTCAGGAGCTCTGGCAGTACGATGCCCGCCTTCCCGAAGGCATCCTGCCCTGCTGTGACGTGGTCAACCGGGGCGGCGCGATCTATGGCGACAAGTTCTATTTCGGCACGCTGGATGCCCGCATCGTGGCGCTCGATCTCAAGACCGGCGATGTCGCCTGGCGCAAGAAAATCGCAGACTACAAGGCGGGCTATTCCTATACGGCTGCGCCGCTGATCGTGGACGGGCTGGTGATCACCGGCAATTCGGGCGGCGAATTCGGCATTGTCGGCGAAGTGCAGGCCCGTGACGCCGAAACCGGCGATCTGGTCTGGACCCGCCCGGTGATCGAAGGCCACATGGGCACGCTCAATGGCGAAGAAAGCACCATGACCGGCACGCTCAACGCGACCTGGCCGGGTGACATGTGGAAAACCGGCGGCGGCGCCACCTGGCTGGGCGGATCCTATGATCAGGACACCGACACGCTGGTCTTTGGCGCGGGCAACCCCGCCCCCTGGAACAGCTGGCTGCGCAACGCGGGCACCCCGACCGAAGGCAATGCGGGCGACAACCTTTATGCCGCCAGCCGCATCGGCATCGACCCCGCCACCGGCGAGATCAAATGGCATTTCCAGACCACACCGCGCGAAGGCTGGGATTATGACGGCGTGAACGAGGTCGTCGCCTATACCGACCGCGACGGCAACAAGCGGTTCGCCACAGCCGACCGCAACGGGTATTTCTATGTGCTCAACCGCGAAGACGGTGCGTTCGTGTCGGCCACGCCCTTCGTCAAGGACATCACCTGGGCCGAAGGCATCGACGACACCGGGCGTCCGATCTTCAACGAAGCCAACCGCCCCGGCAATCCCGCCGATGCCGCCGATGGCAAGAAGGGAGAGGTCATCTTTGCCTCGCCGTCCTTCCTGGGGGGCAAGAACTGGATGCCCATGGCGTTTTCGCAGCGCACCGGCAATTTCTATGTGCCGTCCAATGAATGGGGCATGGATATCTGGAACGAGCCCATCACCTACAAGAAGGGCGCGGCCTATCTGGGTGCGGGCTTTACCATCAAACCCAACTACGAAGACCATATCGGCAGCCTCAAGGCGATCGACCCCGACACGGGCGAGCTGAAATGGGAATACAAGAACGACGCCCCGCTGTGGGGTGGCGTGATGACCACTGCGGGCGGTCTTGTCTTTACCGGCACGCCCGAAGGCAACTTCCTGGCGCTGGATGATGAAACGGGCGAAGTCCTGTGGTCGTTCCAGACCGGTTCGGGCATCGTTGGCCAGCCGATCACCTGGATGCAGGGGGACGAACAGTTCGTCTCGATCATCTCGGGCTGGGGCGGCGCGGTGCCGCTCTGGGGTGGCGAGGTTGCCAAGAAGGTCAACTACCTCAACCAGGGGGGGCTGCTCTGGACATTCCGTCTGCCCCAGCAACTGGCATCGGCTGACTGACACGCACCACTCACGGTCAGACCTCTCAAACGCGCGCCCCCGTGGCGCGCGTTTTTTCGTGGGCTTGGGCGATCTACGACTATAGAACCGCTTCGGCGTTCACGCCGGTTTTGCTAGGCTGAACCCCACGCAGGTAGGGAAGAGGATCCATGACCACCCCGGCACCCGTCACGCAAGATGCGTTCCAATCGGCCCTGATCGTCGACGACCACCCGCTGTTCTGCGATGCGCTGTCCATGACGCTGCAATCGTCGATCGGGATTTCGCGGATCGACACCGCCCCCGACCTGGGCCACGCACTGGAACGGATCGCATCACAGGGATCGCCCGGTGTGATCGTGCTGGATCTCAACCTGCCGGATGTGAACGGGCTGGACGGTCTGATCCGGCTGCGCAACGCGGTCAAGGCGCCGATCATCGTGGTGTCGTCCATGGCCGACAACCGGGTGATCAGCGCGGTCATTCATGCCGGGGCGGACGGGTTCATTCCAAAACACAGCCAGCGCGACGTGTTCCGCGCCGCCTTTCAGGCGATCCGCAATCACGAACGCTTTATCCCGCCGGGCTATATGCTGCTGGACCGCGAAACCGGGGATGACGCGCTGACGCGGCTGGCGTCGCTGACCAATCAGCAGGCGCGGATCCTGCAGCTGATCTGCGAAGGCAAGCTGAACAAGCAGATCGCCTTTGACCTGTCGATCGCCGAAACCACGGTCAAGGCCCATGTCACCGCGATCATGCGCAAGCTGGGCGTACAAAGCCGCACCCAGGCCGTGCTTCTGGCCAAGGATGCCAGTTTCAACACCGTCTTGAACGACACCCCCGGTCAGGCGTAGCATCGCCCCACCGGTTAGGGAGGAAACCAGGTGAACAAGGCCGCCAACCTCGCGCGTGCACTCGCGCGTGATGGGCGGATCGTGCGTTCGGCATTTGCGGATGCGCGCGATCCCACATGCATGCAACATCTGTCAGACACTCTGGCGCCGGACGATCTGGCGCTGGTGATGCTGTTCGTGTCACCCGCCGCCGACGCGCGGCAGGTGGCCGCCGACGCCATGCGGGCCTTTGGCCCGGTCCCGGTTGTCGGCTGCACCACGGCGGGCGAGCTGACACCGCAGGGCTATACCGACGGGGCCATCGTCGCCATCGGCTTTCCGGCCAGCCATTTCGACACCCGCATCCTGCCGGTTCCCGATCTGGATGCCTATGACAGCCGCGCCCTGATTGATCAGGTGATCCGCAACCGCCACGCGATGGAAGCCGCCCAGCCCGACTGGCCGTCCGATTTCACGTTTCTGATGATCGACGGGCTGTCGATCAAGGAAGACGCCCTGACCGCCGATCTGGCCCCCAGCCTGGGCCCGGTGCCGCTGTTTGGCGGATCGGCGGGAGATGGCGAAGAATTTGGTCAGGCCTTCGTGATCTTTGACGGAGCCGCCCACAGCAATGCCGCCGTGCTGGTGCAGGTGCACACGCGCTGTCCGATCCAGGTGTTCAATACCGATCACTTCACCCCCACCCAGACCCGGATGGTGGTGACAGGCGCCGACCCCGCACAGCGGCTGGTGTCCGAGATCAACGCCGAACCGGCGGCGCGTGAATATGCGCGCCTTCTGGGCAAGGATCCCGAAAACCTGTCGACCTTCACCTTTGCCGCCCACCCGGTGGTGGTGCGGATCGGTGGGCAGCATCACGTGCGCTCGATCCAGTCGGTGGCCGACAATGGCGATCTGGTGTTCTTTTCGGCCATCGACGAAGGCGTGGTCCTGAGCCTTGCCGAACCCATGGACATGGCCCGGCATCTTCGGCGCGAGCTGGGCGCGCTTGGGACAGACGGCGACCCCGACATGATCCTGGCCTGCGACTGCATGCTGCGCCGCATCGAAGCGCAGGCCAAACAGACATCGCATGAGCTGTCGCGCATCATGGCCGAGCATCGCGTGGTGGGCTTTTGCACCTATGGTGAGCAGGTCAATTCCACCCATGTGAACCAGACTTTGACAGGCGTCGCGATCTACCCCCCCAGGGACGAGGATTAGCCCCATGCCCAAGGCCCTGATCAACCCCGCAGACACGCTCGAGCGGCAGAACGAAAAACTGCTGCGCGTGGTCGAAACCCTGATGCGGCGTGTCGAACAGGGATCGGATGCATCGGGGCTCGCCTATGCCCAGTTCCAGCGCGCGGTGCTTCTGGAGCAGCAGGTGCGCGACCGCACCCGTGATCTGGAACGGGCGCTGGCACTGCTGAACGATTCCAATGCGCGCCTTGCGCAGGCCAACCGCGAAACCGAAGCCGCGCGCGCCGATCTGGCCAATGCGATCGAAACCGTTCAGGAAGGCTTTGCGCTCTTCAACGCCGATGATCAGCTGGTGCTCTGCAACAGCCGCTTTGGCATGCACATGCCCGACATCCACCACCTGCTGCGTCCGGGGCTGAGCTTTTCCGACTATGTCGATGCGGTCAGCCACAGCCTGTATCTGTCGCTGCCCGACAGCATGAGCCAGGACGACTGGGCCGCCAGCCGCAAGGCACGCCACAGCGACGAAAGTTCGGTCTTCAACGTCCGCCTCAGCGGGCGCCGCTGGGTGCAGGTCAGCGAACACCGCACGCCCGACGGCGGCACCGTGATCCTGCAGATGGACGTCACCGACATGATGCGGCTGGAACGGCAAGAGCGTGACCGCATCCTTGATGATCAGGCGCGGCTGATCAAAGCGACGCTTGAACATCTGCGTCAGGGCGTGTGCATCTTTGACACGCTGGGGCGGCTGGTGGGGTGGAACCGCCGGGTTGCCGAATTGCTGTCGGTGCCGCTGGGGCGGTTTCTGATCGGCAGCCGGTTCGGCACGATCCTGAACGCGGTGGCGCGTGACTATACGTTTTCATCCGACGTCACCCCGGACATGCTGGCCGCCTGGGCGAGCTATGACGGGCGCCGCGCGCCCCTGTCCTTTGAGATCTACGGCATCCGCAATCAGGTGCTGACCGTGTTCATGGAGCAGATGCCCGATGGCGGATTCGTGATCAGCTTTTCCGACATGACGCCCGAACGCAGCGCCATCCGCGCAATGACCGAAGCCAAGGAAACGCTGGAACAGCGGGTGCTGTACCGCACGCTTGAACTCGAAGACGCGCTGGCCGATGCGGAACGGGCCAATGCATCAAAGTCCCGTTTTGTCGCTGCGGCATCGCATGATCTGCTGCAACCACTGTCGGCGGCCAAGCTTTACGTGGCCTCGATGGAAGAGATGACACCGGATTCCCAGAAAAGGGAACTGGTTTCAAAGGCATCGGACGCGCTGCAAAGTGTCGAAGATATTCTCAGCGCGCTTCTGGATATTTCCAAGCTTGATTCCGGTTTGGCGAATGTGCATTTTTCAGAAGTCGACCTTGATGGCATTTTAAACCAATTGCGCGATCAATTGCGGCCAATTGCACGTAAAAAGGGTTTGGATTTCCGCGTTCTGCGCACCGGGGCAACCGTCGAAAGCGATGCGACCTATCTGCGGCGTATTCTGCAAAACCTGATCCTGAATGCTTTACGCTATACCGCGTCAGGCCGGGTTCTGGTCGGCGCGCGCCAGTCGCGCGGCACCGTCCGGATCGAAGTCTGGGACACCGGCCCCGGCATCGCCGAAGACGAACAGGATCTGATCTTTGGCGAATTTCAGCGGCTCAATGCCACCGCCAGCGCCGCAGACGGGATGGGGCTGGGGCTGGCCATCGTGGACCGGGCCTGTGCGCTGCTGCGCCATCCGCTGTCGCTGCGCTCGCAACTGGGCAAGGGTACGGTCTTTGCAGTCGAACTGCCGCGCGCCGCGATCCGCACACCGATCAAACCCAATGCCGAACCGCTGCGCGCCCCGTCGACCAACAGTCTGGAACATCTGATTATTCTGCTGATCGAAAACGACGCGGATCTGCGCCATGCCCTGACCATCACGCTGGAAAGCTGGGGCACCGACGTGATCGCCTGTGCCAGCGCCAGCGAAGCGGTGAACATCATTGACGAAATCGGCCTTGCGCCGGATGTGATCATCGCTGATCTGCAGCTTGATGACGGGCTGCTTGGCACCGATGCCATCCGCACCCTGCGCGGCCGCTACGGCCCCCTGCCCGCCTGCCTGATTTCCGCGGACCGCGCCAATTCCACACTGGAAGCCGCGCGTGAAATTGGAATTCCGCTTCTTTATAAACCCATTTCTCCGAAAGATTTGAAGCAGTTTCTTGCAGAAGCCGCAACCCTTGGCATCCGACATTAATTGTCGGGAAATTTTAACTATTGACCTAAATACAACAGACTACTTGCCACCAATACCGTTATCACCTAAAATGAAACTCTCCATTTCGCAAAAAGACGCGGGCCGACGACACAGCAACTGAGTAAGAGTACTTATTAGTGATACCTGGTATGCCTTCACATATTGACCTTATCGACTTCCCGGCGGACCTGATTCGCCGAGCGCATCAAACGTCCGTTGCGATTTTTGCAGAAACCATGCGGGACGCTCAGATCAATTTGACCCCCGTTCAGTTCTCTGCCCTCCACGTTCTTGAAGATCAGCCCGGCGTCGATCAGGCCACGGTGGCATCTGCCATCGGCTATGACCGTGCAACGCTTGGCAAAGTGATCGACAGGCTTGTGGATCGCGCCCTGGTCGAGCGCAGTGTTTCCAAACGCGATCGCCGCGCGCGCGAGCTTTACCTGACCTCTCAGGGCCGCGACGTGCTGCAGACCGCCCTGCCGCTGGTGCGCGAGATCCAGAACAGGCTGCTGGCCGACATTTCACCGTCGGATGCCGCATCGTTCAAGGCAACGCTGCGCCACCTGCTGCAATCCAGCGGGACAGACGGGCTGGGCCCAGAAAACGCCTGATCGGCTGAGCGCACGGGTCTGGACCCGGCGCCGTTCTACGGTCGGCAGAGCCCCCTGCCGGACAGGAAAAAGGGGCGCGCCGCATCCGGCACGCCCCCTGCTTGATCAAACCTGCCCTTACTTCTGGACGATGCGCCCATCGGTATAGGGTTTGAACGGGCTGTTCGTGGCCAGATATTCGGCCATCACATCCGCCAGGTCAGGCCCGAAATCATAGGCGTTCTGCGCGGTCGAGAACATCTTGTAGCCATCACCGCCATTGCGGACGTAGTTGTTCGACACCACGCCATAGACCGCGTCGGGATCCAGCGGCGCACCACCGATCATCACATCGCTGATGCGGCTGCCCGGCTCTTGCGTGGGATCAAAGGCATAGCTCATCCCGGCAACCTGCGGGAAGCGCCCGGCGCCCTCTTCGATCTTGCTGACACCGTTTTCCAGCGCCTCGACCAGCACCGCGCCCGTCACCTCGAAGGTGGCCAGCGTGTTCTGGAACGGCAGCACGGTCAGAACCTCGCCCATTGTCACCTCGCCATCGTCGATCGAGGCCCGGATACCGCCCGAATTGGCAATCGCGATGGTCACCCCCTGATCGGCCA
>JAOXSC010000097.1 GCA_025800215.1 Marinibacterium sp. | reverse complement strand
CTGCTGTCGCGGTCGGGGCCTTTTGGGGTTCTGGGCCTGCTCTTTACCCCTACGGCGATGATCATTGCGCAGGTCATCATCATCGTGCCGCTGATCGCCAGCATCGCGCATCAGTCCCTGCGCGATCTGTGGACCGACTATCACGACCTGCTGATTTCCATGAATGTCACCCAGTGGCAGAAGATGCGCACCCTGATCTGGGACGCGCGCCGGGCGCTGCTGACGGCGTCGCTGGCGGGCTTTGGCCGCGCCATTGGCGAGGTCGGCGCGATCATGATCGTGGGCGGCAATATCGACCACGCCACCCGCGTGCTGACCACCGCCATCGCGCTGGAAACCGGCAAGGGCGATTTTGCGCTGGCGCTGGCGCTTGGCTTTGTGCTGATCGGGCTGGCGGTGGCGGTCAATCTGGCGATCCACTGGCTGAGCCGCACCGAAACCGAAGGGCGCTGGTGATGGCGACGCTGTTTCCTCTGACGGTCACCGATGCCGAAACCCGCCGCCGGGGCAAGGTGCTGGTGGGGCCGGTGTCGATGACATTGCAGCCCGGCGGCACCACCGTGGTGATCGGACCCAACGGGTCGGGCAAGACATCGCTGCTGCGGCTTCTGAACGGGGCGGCGCGGATCAGCGCGGGGCAGATCCGCTGGGCCTGTTCGCAGGCTGAGGCGCGGGCCGAACAGGCCTTTGTGTTTCAAAAGCCGGTGATGCTGCGCCGGTCGGTGCTGGCCAATCTGGTCTATCCGCTGCGCATGCGGGGGGTGTCGCGGCGGGACGCTGACGAGCGCGCGCGCGACTGGGCTGAGCGGGTGGGCCTGACCGACATGCTGGCCCGCCCCGCGCCGGTTCTGTCGGGGGGCGAACAGCAGAAACTGGCACTGGCGCGCGCGCTGATCACCGATCCCGCGCTGGTGTTTCTGGATGAGCCCTGCTCGGCGCTGGACGGGCGCGCCACGCGCGAGATCGAAGCGATCCTGACGCAGGCCCGCGCTGCGGGCACGCGGCTGATCCTGACCACTCATGACATGGGGCAGGCCCGCCGTCTGGGCGATGACATCCTGTTCCTGCATCGCGGACAGATCCGCGAGCAGGGCCCCGCCGACCGCTTTTTCGACCACCCCCAAACGCCGCAAGCACAGGCGTTTCTGAGAGGAGACATTCTGGAATGAAATCCCTGATCGCAGCCGCCCTGGCGCTGAGCCTGGTCACCGGAGCCGCATGGGCCGAAACGATGCGCATGGCGGTCACCACATCCTTTCACAATTCGGGTCTGGCCGACATTCTGCTGCCCGAGATCCAGCAGGATCTGGGCATCGAGGTCCAGCTGCTGGTCGTGGGCACCGGGCAGGCGCTGCGGCTGGGGCGCGCGGGCGATGTGGATGCGATCCTGGTGCATTCCAAAGCCGCCGAAGACAGCTTTGTCGCCGATGGCGCCGGCACCCATCGGCGCGAGATCATGTATAATGATTTCGTGGTGATCGGCCCGGCCGATGACCCCGCCGGGGTGACGGGAGCGGCCAGCGCGGCGGCCGCGCTGCAGGCGATTGCCGAAGCGGGCACGCCCTTTGTTAGCCGGGGCGATGACAGCGGCACCCACAAAAAGGAACTGGCGCTTTGGCAGGATGCGGTGTCGGGGCAGGGGGCGGACAGCTTTGGCCCCTGGTACAAACCCGTGGGCGCAGGCATGGGGGCCGCGCTGAACACCGCATCGGGGATGGGTGCCTATATCCTGTCGGATCGCGCCAGTTGGCTGAATTTCGCCAACAAGGGCGATCTGGCACTGCTCTATGCGGGCGATCCGGTCCTGTTCAACCAATATGCCTATCTGCCGGTGAACCCCGAACAACACCCCCATGTGAAGGCCGATGCCGCGCAGGCGCTTGAGGCCTGGCTGGTGTCCGAGAGCGCCGAGGCGCTGATCAATGCCTATGAGATCGGCGGCGAAACCCTGTTCGTGTTCAACGCCCGGCGCTGACGATCGGGGGAGCAGAGCAGTTTTTCACCAAGCCGAAACAAGTGGGCGGCTATTCTCTTGGTCTGATCATGGTGATAAACTGCATGTAAGGCTCTGGGCCGTGTTGTGACGGCATTGCGAACCCGATGCCGTACGGGGCGCAGTTTCTAAGGCGCCAACCGGGGCATCGACCCGCACGATGAAAGGACTGCTGTGCACACGATTTACGAGGATGACCTACTGGTCGTTACCGCCATGACCGAAACCAACCGCGATGACAGCGGCGCGATCCTGCTGTCGTTTACCGGAATTGGCCACCAGGTCGGGGTGATCAATGTTCAACACCCGGAATTCTTTGGTGCGGGGCGGTCATTCGATAATACACTGTTTGTCTCGGACAAGACCCGCTCATGGGGAAACCGACTGGATTTCAACCGTTTGGCCGAGGTTGTCGCCCCCTATGCAGCGGGAAGGGATGTCTACAGCATTGGCAACAGCATGGGCGCGTTTCTGGCCATTCTCGGTTCAAGTTTTGTGCCCATGAAAACGGTGCTGTCCTTTGCGCCACAATACAGCATTGATCCCGCCGTCGTACCTTGGGAAACGCGCTGGACCGAATTCACCGGAACGCTTGATCGCATCGTCTATAGCAAGGCCGGAGACTACATGGTTGATGGCACGCAGTACTATGTGTTCTCGGGCGGGCGCGGCGATGACCTGAAACATGCGCAGCTGTTCCCGGTTCGTGACAATCTGTTTCATGTGTTGTTCCCCAATGCCGGGCATGGGCTGTCCGCGCAGCTCAAAAAGAAGAAAATGCTGAAACCGATCATACACGGCTGCTTTGGTGGAAAGACCGATTTTCGAATGCCGCCGAAGCGCCGGGTGCTCAGCCCCGCGTCAGCAGGGACAGTCGCTGCCTGACGCGGTCAGGGTGCGTCATCCAGCGCGCCGTGCACCGCAAACTGATCCAGGCCCGCCTCTTGCGGGGGGATGACGCGAAAGGTTTCGCGCACCCCCGCTTCGGTCAGCTCACGCGCAACCGTCAGCAGGCTGTTGGGCGGATGATCGGCGCACAGATCGGCCATATGAGCGATTTCGTCAGCGGCGACGGGGCGCGCGACCTCGGGCGACGGGGCGCCGTAGTAGGTCACGAAATGCGCGGCCAGCATCTCGATCAGGCGGTCGCGCTCATCAGGTTCGATCCGGGTCACCGCCACAAAGGTGCTGCGCCCCGCCGTTTCCAGCCCGAACCAGCCATTGGCAAAGGCCTGGCGCGCCTTTCCGGTCAGATCGCCTTCGGTCCAGTTGGAAAATTCGAACCCGCCCGAAACGCACCATTCGCCGGTGCGCGCAGGGGCGTGGAACACGCGCTGGTCGCTTTCGTCGAAATGGATGGCGCGGGCCAGGTGCAGCGGCTCGGTCATGGGTCGGTCTCCAACAAGGTGGTGAGGGGGACAAGATCGGTGCCGCCCGCATGGCGCAAGAGCAGGCCAAAGCCTTCGTCCACACCCAGAAAGGTGCCGCTTTTGCCCGCAATGGTGATTGGCTCTCCGATGTTCCAGGCCAGCGCCCGCCATTCGGCATGCAGGGGGCCGACGCCATCGTCTTCCCAACGGCGCAGCCCGGCCAGCGTGTGGCGGGCCCAGGCTTCGACCAGCAGTGGAGCGGCCACATCGGCGCAGCCTTCGGCATAAAGTGCGGTCCGGTCGGGCGTGTCGCCGGGGGCATCGCTGTCGGGCCAGAGCGGCAGGTCCAGCGCGATGATCAGCCAGTCGGGCACCTGCGCGGGATCGGAACCACTGGCCAGCGCCTGCAGCCGCCCGCAGCTGGCCCCGTTGACCCGAATGCCGCCATCCCAATCCAGATGCACCGCAACCTCGGGCGGGGCCAGCGCGCCCAGGGCGTTCTGAAACCCCACACCGCAAAGCGGCAACATCGCCATGGCCTGCGACAGCGGCACTTCGGGGGCCAGTACCAGCGCGGCGCGGATCCGGTCCGCGCCCAGATCATAGGCGATCAGGCCCGCATCGCAGCCCTGCACCGCACGCATCTGGGCATGGGCCAGCGGGTCGCGGGCCGGCTCGCCATGGATCAGCGGCGGAAAGACCAGCGCATCGGTCATGCGACCCCCCGCGCGACCAGCGCCGCGGCCACATCGTGAAAGGCGCGCGCCTGCGCGCTGTCGGGCTGGCTGACCACGATGGGCGCGCCGCCGTCAGCCGCCAGCCGGATCTGCAGATCCAGCGGGATTTCGGCCAGCAGCGGCACACCAAGCTTTGCCGCTTCGGTCGCGACACCGCCATGGCCGAACAGATGCTCTTCGTGGCCGCATTTGGAACAGACATGGGTGGACATGTTTTCGATCATGCCCACGATCGGCACCTCAAGCTGCTGGAACATGTCGATGCCCTTGCGCGCGTCCAAGAGCGCGATGTCCTGCGGGGTGGACACCACGATAGCGCCATCCACCTGCGCCTTCTGGCTGAGCGTCATCTGCACATCACCCGTGCCCGGCGGCAGATCGACGATCAGCACATCCAGCGCGCCCCATTGCACCTGTGTCATCATCTGCTGCAACGCGCCCATCAGCATGGGGCCGCGCCAGACCACGGCCTGTCCTTCATTGGTCAGAAACCCGATGGACATGGTGGTGACGCCGTGGTTGCGCATGGGCAGGATCGTCTTGCCATCGGGCGAAGACGGCCGCCCCGAGATCCCCAGCATGCGCGGCTGCGACGGGCCATAGACATCCGCATCCAGCAGCCCCACCCGGCGGCCCTGCGCGGCCAGCGCGCAGGCCAGATTGGCCGAGATCGTGGACTTGCCCACCCCGCCCTTGCCGCTGGCCACGGCCAGAATGTGATCGACGCCGGGGATTTTCTGCGGGCCTTTGGGTTCGGCCGGTTTCGACGGTTTGAGGCTGGGCGGCGCGCTGTCGCTATGGCCGGTCAGCACAACGGACACGCTGTCGACCCCATCCATCGCGCGCAGCGTGTCTTCGATCCGGGCCTTGATGTCGGTATAGGCGGGGGCCTGGGACGGGGCGATCTCCATCACAAAGCGGATCTGGCCGCCATCGACGCTCAGCGCGCGCACGACACCGGCGCTGATGATGTCTTCTCCGGTTGGCGTCTGGAACCGTTTGAGCGCCTCGCGCACCGCGTCACGGGTTGGCAATTGCGGATCTCCCTTGTTTGTCCGGGTCTTGCGGCGGCATTTGACGGATCGCCTCCGCAGCGCCTAGGCTTGGCCCATGCGCGTTCTGTTGATGATAGCTCTGCTGTGCGCCGCGCCCATGGCGCGTGCAACTGACGGGGGTCAGGATCGCGTGGTGCGCATCCATGCCCCCGATGTGCTGGTCGAAACCGGGCTGATGCGCCATATCCTGCCGCGCTTTTCGCTGAAAACCGGGCAGCGCGTGGTGCTGGTCGATGATCCGGCCGGGGCCGATCTGCGTCTGGGCGCGCAGGGGGCGCCGCTGTTTCAGGGGATGGGGCAGGTCTGGGCGCTGGAGATTGCAACGCCTGACGATCCGGGCACCGCGCGGCTGGTGGGCTGGCTGACGGGCACGGTCGGAACCCGCACCATTCTGGGCTTTGCCCCGGACGGCACCGTGCTGTTCCAACCCCCTGACCGGGTCGAGGTGGCCAAGGCCCCCGTTCGGATCGACGGTGATGCCAAGGCGGGCCACACCATCAGCCGCGTCAAATGCGGGCGCTGTCACGCGGTGGACGCGGCGGGGCGCAAGACCGACATCGGATCGACGCCGAGCTTTTTCGTGCTGCGCAGCCTGCCCGACTGGGATCAGCGCTTTGCCGCCTTCTATGCGCTGAACCCGCACCCGGCCTTTACCCAGGTGCCCGAAGTCACGCCGCCCTTTCCCATCGACCGGCCGTCGCCCATCGTGCCCATTGCCATCACGCTGGACGAGCTTGAGGCCGTGATGGCCTATGTCGCCGTCATCGACGCGGCGGATCTGGGGGCTCCGCTGGCGCATCAGTGATCGCGGCGCTTGGACAGGTAATCGTCGGTGGTGCGCGGGCGCGGACGCTCGCCCCCGGTGAAGGGGCTGTTGTCGCTGTGAAACTGCGCGTTGACCCGGCAGCTGTCGCACATCTGGATCATGCGGATCTTGTCACCGGAAAAGGCGGCATGGGACGACAGTTTTTCGGTGATGCGGGCAATGGTCGATTTCACCCCGAACAGCTCTCCGCATTCGACGCAGGCAAAGGGCTCTTCTTCGTTCAGGATCCGCTGGTCCAGGGCGGCATCCGACAGGTCGAGACGCGGCTTGAGCGCAATGGCATCTTCGGGGCAGACCGTGGCGCAGAGCCCGCATTGCAGACAGGCGTCTTCCTGAAAGCGCAGCTGCGGCAGGTCGGGGTTGTCGCCAAGCGCCCCTGACGGGCAGAGCGACACGCAAGACAGGCAGAGCGTGCAGCTTTCGGGATCCACCAGCACCGCGCCATAGGGCGCGCCATCGGGCAGGTCCAGCGCGCCGTCGCCGCCATGCAGCGCGCGTGCGGCCTGCCGGGTGATCTGGCGCCGCGATCCCATGGGGCGCACGGGCTGGGCAATCGGCGGCGGGGCGACCCCGTCAAACAGGATCTGCGACATTGCATCGGGGTCCGTGGTGTCAAGCAGGCTGATCCGATCCGGCCCGCCAATGGCCTGCGCCAAGGCGATCTGGGCGCTCAGCGCATCGCGGTCGGTCGTGGGGCCCGGCAGCAGTGTGACGCTGGCAAACCCTGCAGCCAGCGCCGCGACGCATTCGGCATGGCCAAACCCGTTCAGCGCGGGTGCCTCAAGCGGGATCACATCGGCCGGCAGGCCCTGCCCATGGCGCGCCGACAGGCGGATCATCTCGGCGCCATGGGCATTCACCACCAGCAGGCGGGGGGCGTGCCCATCAGCATCCAGATAGGCCTTGGCAAGCGTCTGGATCCGCCGGAACATCTGATCCACGGGCGGCGCGTCATAGCTGATCGCGCCGGACGGGCAGGCCGCAGAACAGGCCCCGCAGCCCGCGCAGATCAGGGGATCGACGCTCACATGATCGCCCTTGGGGGTGATCGCTCCGGTCGGGCAGAGGTCAATGCACCGCGTGCACCCGGTCTGTTCGGCCCGTGCATGGGCGCAAAGAAGCGGTTCGGTTTTGACATAGAGCGGTTTTTCGAAGGTGCCCGACAGGTGGCTTGCGGCCAGAATTGCTGCGGCCACGCTCGGACCATGGGTGGGATCGGCCCGCAGATAGCCGTCGCGTTTTTCGGGTGCGGAAAACAGCGGGCTGTCACCGCTGAGATCGAGCAGAATGTCACATTCGGTCTGCGCGCCATCGCGCGGGTCGCTCAGATGTAGCGCGCCGCGCCCGCCGGGCTGCACCTGTTGCAGCGCGTCGATGCGCAGCTGAAACTGGCCCAGGGCGCCTTGGGCGCGCACCAGCCGCCCCGCGATCACGTCAATGTCGCGCCGGTCGGGGATGTCTTCGCCCGGACGCAGCAGCACGGTCACCGACAGATGATCGCCAAGCGCGTCGGCTGCGGCCAGCGCCACATCCGCCGGACCGATGATCAGGCACAGCCCGTCGCTGACTACATCCATCGTTTTTTCGGGGGCGGCAGGCAGCAGGGCTTCGGCGACAAGGGCGGACATTTTGGGCAGGGTCGGGCCGGTATCGGCCGTCCACCCGGCCCGGTCGCGCAGGTCGATCAGCGGGGGCTGAGGGGCGTCAAGCTCATCAGCGAGCGCTTCGAAGACACGGCTTTCCTGGGTGCAGCAGATTGCAGTTGCGCCATCGGTCAACCCCTGTGCCGCAACGTCGATCTGGGTGGTGCAAAGCGCCGAACAGGGGCGGTGCGTCGCAAACCCGGTGGCGTGCGACAACGCATCGGTGTCCAGGGTAAACGACCCAGAACAATTGCATGTTATCAGTGATTTAACCATGTCTCCCCCTGTCGGATTTCGGGCTGTCACAGGCCCCGTTTTTACCGATCCGGCCCCTAGCGTAGACATGATTCGAATGTGGCCACAACCGGTTTTCGCCCCGCGCGCCCCCGGCAGAGCCTGCCCGATGCGGGCCCACAGGCCCCGGTGATTCGAAGCATGAGCGGGGCCGCAAATCTCTGACTGTTTCAGTCAAAATAGACATTTCGTCCGCCGCCCCGCGCGCCGCCCCGACAGCCTGCCCAATTTGTCCCGATCGCGGGGCGAATGGCTGGCAAGTCAAAAATCCGCCTTCCCCCTGCGCCTGTCGCTGGTCCAGCCTGTGACGCGGAGGAAGCCAGATTTTGTTCAGCAACCCAAAAACTCACCGCAGTCTGCCGCTTGGCATCGTGATGCGGCGCACCCCCGGCGTGACCCGCTGGGTCGCCCAGCACTGGACCGCCAGCGCCGTGCTGCCCGGCGCCGGGCCCGCCGACTGGCGCGAGCTGCGCCGCGATGGCGCGGCGGTGGAATACCACGCCGCGACCGTGACGCTTGATCTGCATGGCGCCGATACCGAAGCCTATCTGCACGGCCTTCAGGCGCAGACGCCCTGCATATACGTGGTGCTGCGTGACACCGGCCGGGCAGGGGATTGCCCGCTTGATGTCGTGCTGGCCACCGCCTCGCCCTTTGAGGCGCAGGATTACACCGACAGCGGCGAAGAGATCGTGGAAAAGGTGCCCATGCCGCCCGCTCTGCACGCCTGGGTCGCGGACTTTGTCGATGCGTTCCACGTTGAAGAGACCTTCGTGAAGCGTCGGCGCGACCGGGCGCGCACCGACCTGACCGAAGACGGCATCGGCGATGCGCGCATCAGCCAGGTGGCGGATGTCTATGCTTCTCCCGCGCGGCAGAAGCGGCAGAAGGCGCGCCTGCAATGAGCGATTTCTGGTCCCGCCGCAAAGCCGCCGTGGCTGCCGAAGCCGAAAGTGATGCGCGGCTTCAGCATGAAACGGCGCTGGCGGCGGCCGAGACTGACAAGACGGATGCCGAATTGCTTGACGATCTTGGCCTGCCCGATCCCGACACGCTGGATGACAGCGGTGCGATCAAGGCGTTCATGCAGGATGCGGTGCCCCACCGCCTGCGCCGCCGCGCGCTGCGGCGGCTCTGGGCGCTGAACCCGGCGCTGGCCAATCTCGATGGGCTGGTGGATTACGGCGAAGATTTCACCGATGCCGCCACCGTCGTCGAAAACTTGCAGACCGCCTATCAGGTCGGCAAGGGCATGCTGCACCATATCGAAGCGCTGGCCGCAGAGGATCCACAGCTCGCTGGCCCGCCAGAGGGCGACCCCGATGCCGGCGCCGCAGATTCCGACCCGACCTGCAGCGCCACGCCCGAAGCGGCGCCTCCCTCCGCCATGGCAGCCGAACCAATCGACTTCGCAGGGCCGGTCGATCCCGATCCGCAGCCCGCGCCACCACCCCGCCGCCGCATGCGCTTTACCTTCGAGGAGCAGCCCGCCACATGACCGCCGCCCCCGCCCAGACCCTGCCCGAAGAAGACCGGCTGCGCGCCGATCTCTACAATTTCCTTGGCCTCATCCTGTCGCGCCCGCCCGATCAGGGGCTGCTCGATCAGACGGCGTCTCTGTCGGGCGATGACACCGATCTGGGTCAGGGCATCACGACGCTCGCCAAACTGGCGCGCATCAGCAAGCCCAAGACGGTGCAAAGCGAATTCAACACGCTGTTCATCGGGCTCGGCCGGGGTGAGCTGCTGCCCTATGCCAGCTATTACTTCACCGGATTTCTCAACGAAAAGCCGCTGGCCACGCTGCGCCAGGACATGGCCGCGCGGGGGCTTGCGCGCGCCGACACCGTGTTTGAACCCGAAGACAACATTGCCAGCCTGATGGAGATGATGGGCGCCATGATCGTCGGCCGCTTTGGCCCGGCGCTGCCGCTGGCCGATCAACGCAGGTTCTTCAACACGCATATCGGCCCCTGGGCGGGGCATTTCTTTTCCGATCTCGAAGGCGCCAAGGCGTCGGTCTTCTACGCGCCCGTGGGCCGTATCGGCCGCGCCTTCATCGAGATCGAAACCGACGCCTTCCGGATGTCGGCAGACTAACCGCGGCGGTCCGTGACCGGACCTGTCGCAGATCGAGTGGCGGCCCGCCCGCCAGAACCAGCCAAGGAGACAGCCCATGACCGACAAGGACACTGGACACGATAGCGGCCAAAGCCGCCGCGATTTCCTGAAACTGGCCACCACCACCGCCCCTGTTGCGGCCGTGGCCATGGCCAGCGGGACGCAGGCCCAAGCGGCCGAGCCCGACCTTGCGCGCGAGACCATGCAGGACACGGCCCACACGCGCGCCTACTACGCCAGCGCCCGGTTCTAGGCCCGAGAGGGCGCCGGACGCAGCACATGGCCCAGACAGGTGGCAAGGCAACCGGTTGCGTGACGCCCGACCGCCCCGCCGCCCGCTTCGGGGCCTTCGCCACGTAACACCACGCAGGCCCGCATCGCGCGCCCTGCAAGGGAGAGAGACACATGCTTAGGAAAAAGACCAACGGGGTTGCGCGACGCCCCCAGCGGACAAGTATCCTGTCGGATGCTGCCAATGCTTCGGTCGACCGCCGCGCGTTTCTGCGCGGATCGGGTCTGGCCATTGGTGGTATGACCGCCATCGCCGCCACGGGCGGCACCGTGCAACAGGCCAGCGCGGCCAGCGCCGTGACCGGCAAGGTTGATCTGGTCAAATCGGTCTGCACCCATTGTTCGGTGGGCTGCACCGTCATGGCCGAGGTCGCTAACGGCGTCTGGGTCGGTCAGGAACCGGGCTGGGACAGCCCGTTCAACCTTGGGGCCCATTGCGCCAAGGGCGCATCGGTGCGCGAACACGCCCATGGCGAACGGCGCCTGAAATACCCGATGAAAAAGGAAAACGGCGAATGGGTCCGCATGTCCTGGGATCAGGCCATCGACGAGATCGGCGGCAAGATGCTGGACATCCGCGACCAGAGCGGCCCGGACAGCGTCTATTGGCTGGGCTCGGCCAAGCACAACAACGAACAGGCCTATCTGTTCCGCAAATTCGCCGCCTATTGGGGCACGAACAACGTCGATCACCAGGCGCGGATCTGCCATTCGACCACGGTTGCAGGTGTGGCCAACACCTGGGGCTATGGCGCGATGACCAATAGCTACAACGACATCCACAATTCCAAGGCCATCTTCATCATCGGCGGCAACCCCGCCGAGGCGCACCCGGTGTCGCTGTTGCATGTGCTGCGCGCCAAGGAGCAGAACAACGCGCCGCTGATCGTCTGCGATCCGCGCTTTACCCGCACCGCCGCCCATGCCGATGAATATGTGCGCTTCCGCCCCGGCACCGATGTGGCGCTGGTCTGGGGGATCCTGTGGCACATCTTTGAAAACGGCTGGGAAGACAAGGAATTCATCCGCACCCGCGTCTGGGGCATGGATCAGATCCGCGAAGAGGTCGCCAAATGGACCCCCGACGAGGTCGAGCGCGTCACCGGGACCCCCGGATCGCAGCTGCGCCGCGTCGCGCGCACCATGGCCAACAACCGCCCCGGCACCGTGATCTGGTGCATGGGCGGCACCCAGCACAGCAACGGCAACAACAACACCCGCGCCTATTGCGTGCTGCAGCTTGCGCTTGGCAACATGGGCACCAGCGGTGGTGGCACCAATATCTTCCGCGGCCACGACAACGTACAGGGTGCAACCGACCTTGGCGTGCTCAGCCACACGCTGCCCGGCTATTACGGGCTGTCGGCCGGGGCCTGGGGCCACTGGGGGCGCGTCTGGGGGGAAGACGGCGACTGGCTTGCCGGTCAGTTCGACAAGATCACCGGCGCGGACGGCAAGGAAAAGTCGCTTCAGAACCTGACCGGTATTCCGGTCAGCCGCTGGATCGACGGGATCCTCGAAGACAAGGCCAACATGGACCAGCCCGACAATGTGCGGGCCATGGTGCTTTGGGGGCATGCGCCCAATTCGCAGACCCGCATGACGGAAATGAAAACCGCCATGGAAAAGCTCGACATGCTGGTGGTGGTCGATCCGTTTCCCACGGTGTCGGCGGTGCTGCATGACCGGACCGACGGCGTCTATCTGCTGCCGGCCTGTACCCAGTTCGAAACGCGGGGCTCGGCCACGGCATCGAACCGGTCGCTGCAATGGCGCGATCAGATCATCGAACCGCTGTTCGAATCCAAATCGGACCACGAGATCATCGCGCTCTTTGCCCGGAAGTTCGGGTTCCATGACCGGTTCTTCCGCAATATCGAGCTGGAAGACGATGGGCTGACCCCGGTGGTCGAAGACGTGACCCGCGAATTCAATCGCGGCATGTGGACGGTGGGTTATACCGGCCAGAGCCCCGAGCGGATCAAGCTGCACATGGCCAACCAGCACACGTTCGACCGCACCACGCTGCAGGCGGTCGGGGGACCGGCGGATGGCGATTACTATGGCATGCCATGGCCCTGCTGGGGCACGCCCGAGATGAACCATCCCGGCACGCCGAACCTCTATGACATGTCCAAACCGGTGGCCGAAGGCGGCCTGACTTTCCGCGCCCGCTTTGGCGTGGAGCGCGATGGCGACAACCTGCTGGCCGAAGGGGTCTATAGCGCGGGGTCCGAAATTCAGGATGGATACCCCGAATTCACCATGCAGATGCTGATGGATCTGGGCTGGGACGGTGATCTGACGGCCGAAGAACGCGCTGCCATCGACGCGGTGGCGGGGCCTGCGACCAACTGGAAAACCGATCTTTCGGGCGGGATCCAGCGGGTGGCGATTGCCCATGGCTGTGCGCCCTTTGGCAATGCCAAGGCGCGTGCGGTTGTCTGGACCTTCCCCGATCCGATCCCCGTTCACCGAGAGCCGCTTTATACGAACCGGCGTGATCTGGTGGCCGATTATCCGACCTATGAGGATCGCAAGTTCTATCGTCTGCCGACCATGTATGCGTCGATCCAGAAACAGGACTTTTCCAAGGACTATCCGATCATCCTCACATCGGGGCGTCTGGTCGAATATGAGGGCGGCGGCGAAGAAACCCGGTCCAACCCGTGGCTGGCCGAGCTGCAGCAGGACATGTTCGTCGAAGTGAACCCGCGCGATGCCAACAATATCGGGATCCGCGATGGCGCACAGGTCTGGGTCGAAGGGCCCGAAGGCGGCAAGGTCAAGGTGATGGCGATGGTGACCGAACGGGTCGGCGAAGGCGTGGCCTTCATGCCGTTCCATTTCGGCGGGCATTTCCAGGGCGAAGACCAGCGGTCGAAATATCCGCAGGGTGCCGACCCCTATGTGCTGGGCGAAAGCTCGAACACCGCGCAGACCTATGGCTACGACTCGGTCACCCAGATGCAAGAGACCAAGGCCACGCTCTGCAAGATCATGCCAGCGTAAGGAGAGGAAGATATGGCACGAGCTAAATTCCTGTGTGACGCCGAGCGCTGCATCGAATGCAACGCCTGCGTCACCGCATGCAAGAACGAACACGAGGTGCCCTGGGGCATCAACCGGCGCCGGGTTGTCACGATCAATGACGGCAAACCCGGCGAGCGGTCGATTTCGGTCGCCTGCATGCATTGTTCGGACGCGCCCTGCATGGCCGTCTGCCCTGTGGATTGCTTTTACCAGAACGAAGAAGGTGTCGTTCTGCATTCCAAGGATCTGTGCATCGGCTGCGGCTATTGCTTTTACGCGTGCCCCTTTGGCGCGCCGCAATACCCGCAGGCGGGCAATTTCGGGTCGCGCGGCAAGATGGACAAATGCACCTTCTGCGCCGGCGGCCCCGAAGAGACCCATTCGACGGCCGAATTCGCCAAATACGGGCGCAACCGGATCGCCGAAGGCAAACTGCCCATCTGCGCCGAGATGTGTTCCACCAAGGCCCTGCTGGCGGGCGATGGCGACGTGGTGTCGGCCATCTACCGCGAACGTGTGGTCGCCCGCGGCTTTGGCTCGGGCGCCTGGGGCTGGGGCACGGCCTATGACCAGAAAGACGGCTGAGCGCCGGTCTTTCTGGTGAACAGACCCAAGGGGAAAGGCGGCAGAGGGTCGCCTTTTCCTGCCTTGTCCAACCGGTCCCGCCTGTCTTGGCCCGCAACCGAAAGGGAAACGCAATGAACCGGATCATCCGCTGTCTTGCCGTCATGCTGGCGCTGGCCCTGGGCTGGTCGGTCAGCGCCCAGACCGCCTCTGAGACGCCGCAGGCCCAAGCCAGCCCGGCGCCGGATCGCAGCGCCACGGGCGGTGCGCAGACGCTTGAAGACATTCTGGCCCGTCAGCGCGGCGAAACGGTGGATGACGGGTTTCGCCGCAACGCCACGGGCGATCCGGACAGCGCGGCGGCCATTGCCGCCCAGCTTGGTACGCTTGGCGGGCAGTCCGACAGCGAAGTGTGGCGCGCGCTGCGCTTTGGCCATGACGATGTCAGCGTCAGCGCAGGCGGCGATGTGGCCAAGGTGCTGATGCAGGATGGCGGCATGCGCTGGTACGCCTTTCGCCAGGGGCCGCTGGCCCGCTGGGGCGGCTATCTGTTGCTGGGGACGCTGGCGGCTTTGCTGCTGTTTTTCGTCCTGCGGGGCCGTATCCGCATTGACGCCCCGGCCACCGGGCGCACGGTGACGCGGTTCATCGGCATTGAACGGTTTGCCCACTGGCTGCTGGCGGGGTCTTTCATCCTGCTGGGGATCACCGGGCTGCTGACGCTGTTCGGGCGCCCGCTGATAGTGCCGCTTTTGGGGCACGAGGCCAATGCCACCATCCTGATGGCATCGAAATACATCCACAACAACGTGGCCTGGGGGTTCATGATCGCGCTGGTCATGGTCTTTGTCATGTGGGTCTGGCACAACATTCCCAACCGCCATGACCTTGTCTGGTTCGCCCAGTTCGGCGGCATCATCGGCAAAAAGCACCCGCCCGCGAAGAAATTCAACGCCGGGCAAAAGATCATCTTCTGGTCGGTGATCCTGCTGGGGGCATCGCTGTCGGTGTCGGGGCTGTCGCTGCTTTTCCCGTTCGAACTGCCGCTGTTTGCCAAGACCTTTGCGGTGCTCAATGACATGGGTGTGTCGGGCCTGCTGGGGCTGGGCAGCCTACCCACCGACATGTCGCCGCAAGAGGAAATGCAATACGCCCAAGGCTGGCACGCCATTGTCGCCTTTGTGCTGATGGCCATCATCATTGGCCACATCTACATCGGTTCGGTGGGGATGGAGGGCGCCTTTGCCGCCATGGGCTCGGGCGAGGTGGATGAAGCCTGGGCGCGCCAGCACCATTCGATCTGGCTGGACGAGGTCAAGGCCAAGGGCCCGGCCGACGCATCCGCAACCCCGGCGGAATAGGCCATGCGGTGGATCGCGCTGGCGCTTGGGCTGGCGGCCGGCGGGGCGCTGGCGCAGGACTTTACCACCTTGAAGGGGCATGGCGGGCCGATCATGGATCTGGCCGTGGCCCCGGACGGGCGCGTGGCCAGCGCGAGTTTCGACAATTCGGTGGGGCTCTGGCAGGGGCGGGTGCCGCGCTGGCTTGACGGGCATGACGCGGCCGTGACGGTGGTTGCCTGGGGGCAGGGCGATGTGCTGGTCAGCGGCGGCGATGATTTTGCGCTGCGCCTGTGGTCGCCCGCGCCGCGCCTGCTGGGCCGTCACCAGGGCAAGATTGCCGCGCTGGATGTCAGCCCCGATGGGCGTCTTGTCGCCAGCGGGTCATGGGACGGGACCATCCGGCTCTGGCCGCTGGACGGGAGCGATCCGCAGCGCCTGCCCGATCCCGGTGCGGGGGTAAACGCGGTGACGTTTGACCCGGACGGGCTGCATCTCTTTGCGGGCACGCAGGACGGTGTGCTCTGGCGCTATGGGCTGGATGGCGCGGAACCCCTGCCGCTGTTGCGGCACGGGTTCGGGGTGAACCGGATCGTGGCGGGGCCGGGCTGGGTGGCCTATGGCGCGGTCGATGGCGGCACACGGGTGGTGGATGCGGAAGGCACCGGGCTTGCCGATTTCACGCTTGATCGCCGGCCGATCCTGTCCATGGCCTATCACCGGGGCAGCGGGCAGCTCGCTGTGGGGGACGGGCAGGGCTATATCATGATGGTCGACACCAACAGCTGGCGCATCACCCGCGATTTCCGCGCCACCCGGCAGGGGCCGGTCTGGGCGCTGGCCTTTTCGCCCGATGGCACGCGGATCTATGCGGGCGGGCTGGATGATGTGGTCTATGGCTGGCCGGTGGCGCTGCTGTCGCGGTTCGATGCCACCATGGGGCAGCAGAGGACATTCCTGCGCGACGCCGACAGCATGCCCAATGGCGAACGTCAGTTCATGCGCAAATGCTCGATCTGTCACGCGCTGGATGCGGGCCCCAGCCGCAAGGCCGGGCCGACGCTGCACGGGCTTTTCGGACGGCGAGCGGGCACGGTTGCGGGCTATGCCTATTCCGACACGCTGAACCGGTCCCCCATCATCTGGGGGCCCAAGACCATAGACGCATTGTTCGACCAGGGGCCGGACCATTATATTCCGGGCAGCGAGATGCCCATGCAGGTGATTGCCGCACAGGGTGACAGGGACGACCTGATCGCCTTTCTGCGCAGCGCCACCAGATCGGAGTAGCCACAGATGAAAGCCATGTTTGCCGGGCTTGCCGCCGTGATCGTGATCGGCATTGCCGCCTATCTCGTGTTGGGTGAAATCGGATTTTCCAGTGCCGAGCGCCGATCCGGCGATGCGGTCCGGCTGGATTGATCGCATGGCCGATATTCGCCCCGACCACTATGCCGCGCTGGCCGGAGCATCAATCCTTGTGGTTGATGACGAACCGGGGATGCGCAATTTCCTGACCAAGATCCTGCGCCCGCGCGCGCGCCGCGTGGATGAGGCATTAGGCCCGGCCGAAGCGTCCGAAAGGCTGGATCAGGGGCATTACGATCTGGTCATCCTCGACAATATCATGCCGCAGAAAACCGGGCTCGACTGGGTGGGCGAACAGCGCAAGCTGGGGTTCTTTGCCGACACCATCCTGATGACCGCCTATGCCGATCTGGAAACCGCGATTGCGGCCTTGCGGGCCGGGGTGAACGACTTTGTTCTCAAACCCTTTCGCGCCGATCAGATCCTGAATGCGGTGACGCGCACGCTGGATCGCAGCAATCTGAGGCGCGACAACACCCTGCTGCGCCACGAGCTGGGGTCAGACACTGCGCGCGGTCAGTTGCTGGGCAGCTCGCCCGCGCTGGCGCATGTGCGTGACATGCTGCGCAAACTGGCGCCGCTGGACACGCCGGTGCTGTTCACCGGCGCCAGCGGCACCGGCAAGGAGATTGCCGCGCGCACCCTGCATTCGCTGTCCGACCGCGCCGAAAAACCCTATGTCGCGGTCAATTGCGCCACGCTGCAGCCCGACCGGGTGGCCCGCGATCTTTTTGGCGTGGTCGAAGCGGGCGAGCATCGCGCGCCGGGGCTGTTCCTGCTGGCCGATGGCGGGACGCTGTTCCTGGACGAGGTCGCGCAGATGCCCGAAATGGTGCAGGCCGCGCTGCTGCGGGTGCTTGAAGATCAGCGCATCCGGCCGGTGGGCGCGGAACGCAACATCCCGCTGAACCTGCGCTTTTGCTTTGCCACCAATGCCGATCTGCAGACGGCCGTGGCCGAAGGACGGTTCCGCGCCGATCTCTATCACCGTATCAACGTGGTGAACGTGCACATGCCGCTGCTGCGTCACCGAACCGAAGACATCGTGGAACTGGCGGCCATGTTCATGCAGCAGTTTTCGCGCGCCCTTGGGGTGCCTGCGCTGGATCTGGATCAGGACACGCTGCTGCGGCTCAGCCGCTATGACTGGCCCGGCAATGTGCGCGAGCTGCGCAACCTGATCGAACGGTCGATGATCCTGGGCGCGTTTCCCGCCGAATTTGCCGGGGCAGGGCAGGTCACCGGCGATGCGGCCATCGAAAATCTGGATCTGGTGATGCAGCGCCATATCATGAACGTGCTCGACCGCTGCGATGGCAACCGCGCGGAAGCGGCACGCCGTCTGGGCGTGTCGCGCAAGACCATCGACCGCAAATTCGCCGCCTGGAGCGAGACGGGCGAGATGTGACGCGCAGGCTCAGCCTTTGGGCGTGATCCCGCATTTGGTCTGGATCGCGTCGATGCGCGCGTCGATCTGCTTTTCATAGTCGCCGGTCAGCATCTCAAGCCGCTTGCCTTCCGTGCCTGTGACGATCCCCAACAGCGCGCCCGCGGGGGTGATCGACGCCACATTGCGCAGTTTCTGGTCCTGCGCGTGCTTCTTTTCGGAATTGAGCGCCCGGATATCGCCTTCGGCGGTCGAGCAATTGATCGGCTGCGCGGCGGTGTCGGCGCCGGCAACCCCGGCCCCGGCCATGCACAGCCCCATGGCCATGACACATGCTCTGATCTTCATTTCCTGTTCCTCCTCGTGGCAAGGCGCTCTATCGGCGCATCACGGGTTCAGCAAACTCTGAATCCAGTGCGGCATCAAGCCCCGCGCCCCCTTCGACCGCCGCCGGCAGCCAGACATGGAAGGCCGCGCCGCCTGTGTCGGGGCTTTGCAGCGTGATCAGCCCGTCGGCGCGCTGGATGATGGTCTGGCTGATCGACAGGCCCAGCCCGGTGCCTTCGGCCCGTTTGGTGGTGAAGAACGGATCAAACACATGAGCGCGCCGTGCTTCGGGCACGCCGGGGCCGGTATCGCGCACAACCAGCTCGGCGCCTGCGCGCCCGTCCCGTTCGGCATCGTGCAATTGCAGCGTCAGCACCCCGCCCGGCGCCATGGCCTGCACCGCATTGGTGATCAGGTTGATCACCACCTGCTGCATTTCGCCCTTGTCGATGCGCACCTGCGGCACCGGATCAAAGGCGGTGTCGACGCGGATCGCCTTGCGCGTGATCAGATGATCGACCAGCACCAGACAATCGCCCAGCACCGGTTCCAATGCGATGGCGTGGCTATAGCCGCCATAATCGCCCGGCCGCGCAAAATGCAGCAGCTTGCCCACAATCGCCTGGATCCGCGTGACCTGCCGGTCGATCAGGGACAGTTCGGTTTCGACGGGTTCCGCCGCAGCGCCAAGCGCCTCGCGCATCACGTCGACATTGCCCTGGATCACCGCCACAGGGTTGTTGATCTCATGCGCCACCCCGGCGGTGATCTCGCCGATCGAGGCCAGCTTTTCCGACATCACCAACTGCTTGTAGGTGTCTTCCAGTTTGCGATTGGCGTCGCGCAGCTCGGCCGTGCGGTCTTCGACGCGGGTGTTGAGCTCATCCGCCCAGGCCCGAAGCGCCCGGTCGCGGTCCTGCACCTGATTGAGCAGGCTGTCGAGATGGCGCGCGACCTCGCCGATTTCATCGCGCGTGCCCACATCGCCATGGCGCGCCGACAGGTCACCGCTTTCCACCCGCGTCATGGTCTGAGTCATGCGTTCAAGCGGGGCAAAGATCCCCTTGGCCAGCCACAAAAACAGCGGTGCCGACAGCATCAGCAGCGCCATGAAGGCCGCAAACATCCACCAGAAGGCCGCGCGCTTGGCCGCCGAAAAGGGGGCTTCGAGATACCCAACATAAAGCATCCCGACCCGATCCCCGAAACTGTCGGTGATCGGCAGATAGCCCGAGATATACCAGTCATTGACCACAAAGGCCCGATCCAGCCAGGTCTGCCCGTCATCCAGCACCGCCCCGCGCACCGCCGCCGACACCCGCGTGCCAAGCGCCCGCACATCTTCGAACAGCCGCACATTGGTCGACACCCGCACATCCTCAAGAAACAGCGTTGCCGTGCCCTGACGGTCGCCCCCCGTCACCGCATTGAGGTAGACCAGCGCATTGATCGCGTCGATGAAATCCAGATTGCGATTGAGCAGGCTGCCCCCGACCAGCACGCCTTCGTGTCCGGTCAGGTTCACCGGGGCGGCACCATGCACGACCATCCCACGATCCTCGGCGCTGCGGTCGGTGGGCACGGCGGCTTCGGTTTCGATCAGGCCGATCCGGGCGCGCAGGGCCAGATCGGGGTGGATCGCCGACAGATCGCGGGCGCTGAAAATGTCGATCTCGGTGCTCTGGTCGCCCTGCATGGCTGCCGCGATCACGGGCCAGTGGGACAGGTCCGCAGCCTGCGCCACTGGCAGGTAGTACAGGAAATCCAGCCCCAGATCGCGTCGCTTGGCCTGCAGATAGCTGCTCTGGGCGCTTCCGCCCACATCCATGGCTTCGGCAAAACCCACCGATTGCGCCACCGCCCGGATGTCTTCACCCGTGCCGGTCAGGATGCGCGCCAGATACTGTTCGGCAATCCGCAGATCGCTTTCGACGTTGGCAATCAGGACCTTGTCATAATCCGCCGTCCAGCGCGACATGCCCAGAAACAGCAGAAACGGCGTGAGCACGATCAGCGGCATCAGCGCCAGGATCAACAGGCGCAGGCGAACAGATGTCATGACTGTCTCCTCCGGCGCCGACCCTAACGCGCGGGGCGCTGTCAGGCAATTGCCACCTACGGGGGCCTTGGGGCGACGCGTGGAGGTTCAAGTGGTTATTTTACATAAGTCTGATTACAGAGCAAAGGGCCCACCTTATTGCGCGGCCACCGGGTTGGCCCGGGCCGATGGGGCCAGCGCCTGCCAGGCATCATATTGCGACAGGAACACCTGCCCATTCAGATGCCCGATCAGATGGGATGTGCCCAGCCGGTCCATCACCGGGCCCTTGACCTCGGACAGGTGCAGGCCCACGCCCATGTCGCCCAGGCGCCGGTTGATCGCCTCAAGGCTTTCCAGCGCCGAATAATCCACCGCGTTCACAGCTGAGAACATCAGCACCACGTGCCGGATCTCGCAGCCTTCGGTGACGCGGTTCTGCACGAGGTCTTCAAGAAAGCGGGCATTGACGAAATACAGGCTTTCATCCACGCGCAGCGTCACCAGCGACGGGTCGGTCTGCACATCATGGCGCAGGATGTTGCGGAAATGCTGGGTGCCGGGCACCAGCCCGACCTCGGCCACATGGGGGCGCGATGTCTTGTAAAGATGCAGCACGACCGAAATGACCACGCCCGATGCCACGCCGATTTCCACCCCCAGCCCCAGCGTCAGCAGAATGGTGGCGCTGACCGCGACAAAGTCGGATTTGGAATAGCGCCAGGTGTGGCGCAGGATGGCAAAGTCCACGAGGCTCAGGACCGCGACGATGATCGTGGCCGCCAGCGTGGCGGTGGGCAGGAAATAGACCAGCGGGGTCAGCGCCAGCGCGGCGATGGCCAGGCCCACGGCCGTATAGGCCCCTGCGGCCGGGGTTTCGGCCCCGGCGTCGAAATTCACCACCGAGCGCGCAAAGCCGCCGGTGACCGGGTAGCCGCCGGTAAAGGCCGCGCCCAGATTGGCGGCACCCAGACCGATGAGTTCCTGATCAGGGTCGATGCGCTGGCGTTTCTTGGCCGCCAATGTCTGCGCCACTGAAACCGATTCCACAAAGCCGATAATCGAAATCAGGATCGCGGGCATGATCAGCGCCCGTAGCAGATCGGGGGCAAAACTGGGCAGGGTCAGCGGCGGCAGGCTTTGTGGCACCGCGCCGACGATCCGCACGCCCCGCCCGTTCAGATCCAGCCCCCAGACAAGCACTGTGGTGACAAGCACCGCCGCCACAGGCCCCGCCTTGGTCGCCACATCCGCCAGCTTGGGTGGGACACCCAGCCGGTGCAGCAGCGGTTTCAGCCCTTTGCGGACCCAGAACAGGAACCCCGTGGCCGCCACCCCGATCAGCAGGGTGATCGCGTTCACCTGCCCCAGATGCGCGATGAGGGATCCCACCATTTCGATCAGCGTATGGCCATGGGCGTCCACACCCAGAATGTGCTTGAGCTGGCTGGTTGCGATCAGCAGGCCCGAGGCCGTGATGAAACCCGCAATCACCGGATGGCTGAGGAAATTGGCCAGAAACCCAAGCCGCAACACCCCCAGCAGCAGCAAGAACGCCCCCGACAGAAAGGCCAGCGTCAGCGCGGCCACGGCATATCCGGCGGTGCCCTGCTCGGCCACCTGCCCGATGGCGGATGCGGTCAGCAGCGACACCACCGCCACCGGCCCCACCGCCAGCGCGCGGCTGGTGCCAAAGATGGCATAGAGGATGATCGGCAGGATCGAGGCATAGATCCCCGCTTCGGGCGGCAGCCCCGCCAGCATCGCATAGGCCAGCGATTGCGGGATCAGCATGATCGTCACGATCACGGCAGCGATCATGTCATTCGAAAATGCCTCGCGCGTGTAGGTGCGGCCCCAGCTCAGAACGGGGACATGGCGGCGCAGCTTGTCGATCATACCTGTGTCTTTCCAAAAGCAAGGGCGGCAGGGCCCCTGCCCGCCGCCGCGTGTTGCTGTGTCATGCGCGCCTATTGACCCGAGGCGCTGATCTTTTCGGGTTTGGCCAGCCATTCCTTGCCACGCAGCATGGCCTGCCAGTAGATCGGTGGCAGCATCTTTTCCTTGAGAAACCACGCCGCGCGTGTGGGTTTGGTGCCATCCAGCAACATCGGCGGAAAGGACGGTTTGAGCACCCCTCCATAGCCGAATTCGGCCAGCACGATCTTGCCGCGCTCGACCGTCAGCGGGCACGAGCCATAGCCGTCATATTGCGCCACGGCCGAACGCCCGTGGATGTCGGCCATGATATTGTCGGCCACCACCGGCGCCTGTTTGCGCGCGGCGGCAGCGGTCTTGGCGTTGGGGGCGTTCATCACGTCGCCCAGCGACCAGATGTTGTCAAAGCTCTTGTGGCGCAGGGTGACCTGATCCACATCGACCCAGCCTGCGGCATCCGCCAAGGGGGACACGCGGATGAAATCCGGTGCGGTCTGGGGTGGGCAGACATGCATCATGTCGAAGTCCATCTTGATCCGGCGGGGATCCTGATCGGGCGCGGCGACGTCGAAGGTGGCGGTGCGGGCGGGGCCGTCCACGGCCACCAGATTGTGGAAATAGTTCAGCGTGGCGTGGTATTTTTCGACATAGGTTTCCAGCGCGGGCACGTAATCCTTGACCCCGAAGAGCACGCCACCGGCGGTGTTGAACTGGATGTCGATATTGGCCAGCGCCCCGTTGCGGAACCACGCATCGCCGGACAGGTACATCGCTTTCTGCGGCGCGCCTGCGCATTTGATCGGCATCGGAGGCTGGGTGAAAATGGCGCGACCGGACTTGAGGTTCTGCACAAGCTCCCAGGTGTAAGGGGCCAGATCATAACGGTAATTCGACGTCACGCCATTGCGGCCGAGCGTCTCTTCGAGCCCCTCGACACGGTCCCAGTCAAGCTTGAGACCGGGGCAGACCACAAGCCTGTCGTATTTCACCACCCGGCACCCATCAAGGATCACGGCGTCATTGTCAGGCTCGAACGCGGCCACGGCCGATTTCAGCCAATGCACGCCGCGCGGGATCAGCGAGCCCATGGTCTTGGCGGTGTCCTTGGCGTCAAAGATGCCGCCGCCCACCATGGTCCAGCCGGGCTGGTAATAGTGGATGTCGGCGGGATCAATCAGCGCCACCGACAGGTTGGCGTTGCGCGCCTTGAGGCTGGCGGCCACCGCGATGCCCCCGGCGCCCCCGCCCACGATCACCACATCATATTTGGCGTCGCCGGTGTCGGTCGGGGTCTTGCCGCCATTGGCGATGCGCCGGGTCACCCCATGCATGTCATACCCCGCCGCACGGGTCGCGGCGAGGATGTCGGGGATCGACAGCACCTTGGCCTGGCTCAGCGACCACAGCGTGGCCGACCGGGTGCCGGTGCGGCAATAGGCAAAGACCGGTCCGGGCAGATCCCCGAGCGCCTTGCCAAAGGCATCAGCATCCGCGTCATGCACCATGCCCGACTGCACAGGCAGATACAGCGCTTCGATCCCGTCGGCCCGCGCAGCGGCGGCGATTTCGTCAAAGCCGGGCTGGTCGGCGCCTTCGCCATCGGGCCGGTTGCAGATGATCGACCGGAACCCGGCCTGTCTGATCGCGGCAATATCGCTGGCCGCGATCTGCGGGCTGACGGCCAGCTCGGGCGAAATGCGCTTGAAATCCATCCTGTCGTTCCCTCCCTTTTGGTGATCTCAGAGCGTGTTGACAGGCACTTTGAGCATCGGATTGCCGTCCTTGTCGGTCGGCACCTCGCCCGCGCGCATGTTGACCTGCAGCGACGGGATGATCAGCTTGGGCATGTCGAGCTGAGCGTCGCGCTCGGTCCGGAAGCGCACGAAATCCTCGCGTGTTTTGCCGCCACCCACATGGATATTGTTGGCCTTTTCGTCGTCCACGGTGGTTTCCCACAGGATCTCGCGGCCGCCGGGGCCGTAGTCGTGGCACATGAACAGGCGCGTCGATCCCGGCAGGGCCAGAACCTTCTGGATGGAATCGTACAGGGTGGCCGCGTCGCCGCCGGGGAAATCGGCGCGCGCAGACCCGCCATCGGGCATGAACAGCGTGTCCCCTACAAAGGCCGCATCGCCCATCACATGCACCATGCAGGCGGGGGTGTGGCCGGGCGTGTAGATGGCAAAGGCCTGCATCGAGCCGATCATATAGGTGTCGCCGTCTTCGAACAGGGCGTCGAACTGGCTGCCGTCGCGCTGGAATTCGGTGCCTTCGTTGAAGACTTTGCCAAAGGTGTCCTGGACCACCATGATCTTGGACCCGATGCCGATCTTGCCGCCCAGCTTGTCCTGGATATAGGGGGCGGCGGACAGGTGATCGGCATGGACATGGGTTTCGATGATCCATTCCAGCGTCAGGCCCTGCTGCTGGATGCGCGCGATCAGCGCGTCGGCATGTTCATAGGTGATGCGCCCGGCGGCATAGTCGATGTCCATCACGCTGTCGACAATCGCGCATGAGGATGAATTGGGATCCTTGACAATGTAGCTGATGGTGTTGGTGGCGGGGTCGAAAAAGGCTTCGACCTGAGGCTTGCAGTCCATGTTCACGGGATAGCGGGACATTGGGGCTCCTTGCGAATTCGGATTGGGTCAGGCTTTGGCCTGCGTGGCGGTTGGTGCAGAGGACTGTAGCGCCTTTGCGATCAGAATGCCGACAATCACCGAGCCGACAAAGACAAAGACCTCCCACCGGCCGGTGCCAAGGGCGGGCAGCGCGCCGCCCGGACAGAACCCCGCGATGCCCCAGCCGATGCCAAAGGTGGCCGCGCCGCCGATCAGGCGCAGGTCGATGTCGCGCGCGGTGGGCAGCTGGAACCCGTCCGACAACAGCGGTGCCTTGCGGCCAAAGGCCAGACGGTAGCCGATGAAGGTCGTGATCAGCGCGCCCCCCATCACGAACATCAGCGACGGATCCCACGATCCGGCAAAATCGAAGAAGTTCAGAACCTTGGCCGGGTTGGCCATGCCCGAAATGGCAATGCCGATGCCAAAGATCAGACCGATGAGATAGGCAAGAACAAGGCGCATGGATCAAAGCCCCAGAATGTGGCGCACGACATAGACGGTCGCCGCCGTGGTGATCATGAATGTGACGGTTGCCGCGATCGAGCGCGGCGACAGGCGGGCCATCCCGCAGACCCCGTGCCCGGACGTGCAGCCTGCGCCAAAAGTCACGCCGACGCCCACGATCAGCCCGCCGATGATCATCATCGGCACGGTGATCGGCACCTCGACGGCGGGCATCTGCCCGGTCAGGGCCAGCACCGCCAGCGGCCCGCTGACCATCCCCGCCAGTACGGCGGCGCGCCACGCGAATTCGGATCGGGATGTGGGCTGGATGACTCCGGCCAGAATGCCGGTGGCCCCCATGATGCGGCCGAATGTGAGCATCAGCAGGGTGGCTGCCAGCCCGATCAGGACGCCTCCGCCAAGCGATGCCACAGGGGTGAACGCGGTTTCCATGGCTGTGTGGTCCCTTTGTTGCGGTCGCGCGGGCAGCATGCCGCGCAAACACTATCAAGAATTGGAATATATCAATACGAGTCGAACGTGGCGCGGTCAAGACCCGCTGTTGCCTTTGCGCCGGTCTTTGATGCGCGCGCCCAGGTGGCTGCGACGCAGCGGGCTTGGACAAGGCCGTTGGCACGCTGTAGATCTGGTCGTCAGGGCGGAGGGCTGCCGCCCCGGGCAAACTGGGATATGCGCGACATGACCATGAAGGCAGATGATCTTCGGATGGATCCGGATGCGGATCCCGCCCCGGATGCGGATGGCATCGACCAGATGCTGCGCAATGCCGAAGAGGCGTCGCGCTTTCTCAAGGCGATCAGCCACGAAGGGCGGCTGACCATCCTGTGTCATCTGTCGTCCGGTGAAAAATCCGTGGGCGAGCTGGAAACCCTTTTGGGTGTGCGCCAGGCGGCCGTGTCCCAGCAGTTGTCGCGGCTGCGCCTTGAAGGTCTGGTCAGCCCGCGGCGCGATGGCAAGACGATCTATTACAGTCTGGCAGGCGACCGCCCGCGCCTGATCATGGATGTCCTGCACGAGATGTTCTGCAAACGCACCGGCTAGGATCTGGCAGCCCGTCGGGGTCAAAGAAATCGGGGGGCGGCCCCCCGGATTATTTGTGTGTGCGACCGGCAGCGGGCACATAGGGTCCGAGACATCAGAATTGGACAGACCCACATGCCCGGATTTTCCCCCGATCTGCTGCGCCAGATCCGCGCCCGTTTTGCTCAGGTTGATCACTGCCCCGAACAGGGGCCGCGCATCTTTTTCGAAAACGCCGGTGGGGCGCTGACGCTGAACAGCGTGGTCGAGACCTCGGCCCGCTATGCCGCGATCCCCGACAATCAGGGGCGGGCCAATCCGGGCAGTCATGCGCTGGTCGACACGATCGCGGCCGCGCGCGCGGATCTGGCGCTGTTCATGAACGCGCCGGAGGGCCAGTTCTTTGTGGGCGAAAGCGGGACCGAGCTGCTGTTTCGCCTGATCATGAATGCCTGTCTGGCCTGCAAGGACGGTGTGGTGCTGGGCTCGACGCTGGAACATCCCGCCACGCGATCGGCCTGTGCGCGCTGGTCGCGGGTGGCCGGGCTGCGCCATGTGATGGTGCCCCATGACGATGCGACGGGCACGGTCACGGCAGCGGCCTATGCCAAGGCCGTCACGCCCGACACGCGGGTAGCGACGATCCTGCATACCTCGCCCGTGACGGGGATGGGGGTCGATGTGGCCGCCGTGGCCCGCGCGATCCGCGCCGTGGCGCCGGATTGTTTCATCATCATCGACGGCATTCAGCATGCCGCCCATGGTCAGATCGACCTTGGGGCCTATGGCGTCGATGGCTATGTGGTGTCGCCCTACAAGATGTTTTCGCGCCACGGTTACGGGCTGGCCTGGATCTCGGACCGGCTGAGCGCCCTGCCCCATGACGCGCTGCTCGATGGTCCCGAAGGCAATTGGGAAATGGGCACCCGCGACACCGGAGCCTATGCCACGCTGCGCGATGTGGTCGGCTATCTCGACTGGCTGGGCGGGGCGGTGGCGCCTGACATCCCCGCCGATGACCGCCGCGCGCGGTTCAAGGCCGCGGGCGACGCGATCCACCGGCACGAAGCGGCGCTGACCGATGCGATGATCCACGGCACCGGCAACCTGCCGGGGCTGGCCGATATGGCGGGGATCACCATTCTGGGCGGGCCCGACAACCCCGCGCGCGAAGGGCTGGTGTCGCTGACCATCGACGGCGTAGCGTCGGCTGATGTGGTCGAGCAGCTCAACCGCGCAGGCATCCGCACCCATCTGCGCAAGGCCGATCACTATTCGGGCAACATCCTGACGCCGCTTGGCCTTGGCAGCTGCGTGCGGGTGTCCATGTGCCACTACAATTCCATCGAAGAGGTCGCGGAGTTTCTCGCCGTGATCAAAGGCATGATCCCGCAAAACGGAGACCCCACATGAAAACCCACGCCCAGGCGGTTGTGATCGGCGGCGGGCTGATCGGCTGTTCGATCCTGTACCATCTGGCCAAGCTGGGCTGGCGCGATGTCGTCCTGCTGGAACGCGACGAGCTGACCAGCGGATCGACCTGGCATGCGGCCGCCGGTATTCACGGGCTGCATGACAACAACAACATCACGCGCATCCAGCACTATACGATGACGCTCTATAAGCAGCTCGAGGCCGAAACCGGTCAGGGCTGCGGCGTGTTTCAACCCGGATCGCTGTATCTGGCGCAAACCGAAGCGCGTGAACATCAGCTGCGCCTGCAAGAGGCCAAGGCCCGGTTCTATGGTCTGAACTTTCACGAGGTCAGCCGCGACGAAGCCCGCGCGCTGCACCCGCTGGCGCAGTTCGACGATGTGCGCTGCATCATGTTCGAACCCGATGGCGGCAATGTCGACCCCTCGGGCGTGACGCATGCCTATGCCGCCGGGGCGCGGGCGATGGGGGCCACGCTTGAGCGGTTTTGCCCTGTAACAGGCACTGAATCGCAGCCTGACGGCTCGTGGATCGTGCGCACCGAAAAGGGCGACATTCACACGCAATGGGTGGTCAATGCCGCCGGGCTCTGGGGGCGCGAGGTGGCGGGTATGGCGGGGCTGACCCTGCCGCTGCAACCGACCGAGCATCAGTATTTTGTCACCGACGCCATTGCCGAAGTCGAAGCGCTG
>JAOXSC010000089.1 GCA_025800215.1 Marinibacterium sp. | reverse complement strand
CGCATGGTCGTGGTCTTGCCGCAGCCCGACGGCCCCAGCAGAACCAGAAATTCACGGTCGGCAATTGTCAGGTCGAAATTGTGAACCCCGACAAAGGATCCCCATCGTTTGCCAACGTTCCGCAGTTGAATTTCCGCCATGGTGCCCCCTGCAGGATCTGTTTGCATACGTTTGCAAAAACTGTAGGGCGCGTGCATCAATTCTGGCAAGACTTTTTTGCATACGTATGCAAGAATGCCGGAAATTGGCGCGCCATCCGTGATTTTGATACGAGCAAGCCACTGACAGGAAACGGTAAAACAGTGTCCTTCCAAAACGCAAAAAATTTGGTCCTTGACCTCTATGCCGCGATCGAGACCGCCGAGCCGGGCGACCTGCCCGGTGTTCTCGGCCGGGCCTGCGCGCCGGATCTGCTGTGGCGCGGGTTTCATCCGTTCAACCAGATCACATCGGCAGAGGCGGTGGCACAGCGATTCTGGCAACCGCTGAGCACCAGCCTGTCGCGGCTGCAGCGGCGTCAGGATGTGTTCTTTGCCGGTCAAAACAGCCTGGATGATGACGGCGCGGTCTGGGTGGTGTCGATGGGCCATCTGATGGGGCTGTTCGACCGGCCCTGGCTGGGCATCCGGCCCACCGGCAAGATGGTGTTCCTGCGCTATTGCGAATTCAACAAGGTTGTCGACGGTCGCATCACCGAAACGGCCATGTATTTCGACATCCCGCATCTGATGGTGCAGGCAGGGCAGAACCCGTTCCCGCCCCAGACCGCCGCCCATCTGGTCCAGCCCGGCCCGATGACCCATGACGGGTTGCTGCTCCAAGATCAGCCCGCCCCAGAAGGCGCGCGGACGCTGGCGGCGATCAATGCGATGATCCAGGATCTGGGCCAGTGGAACAGCGGCCTGTCGCTCGAAGACGAACTGGCCCGCACCTGGCATGACGACATGATCTGGTGGGGCCCCGAAGGGATCGGCGCGACCTATACGATCGAGCGCTATGCCAGGCAGCATTCGGGCCCCTTCCGGGCGGGGTTCGCGGATCGTTCGCCGACGCGCCATATCTGCCGTCTGGCCGAAGGGCACTATGGAGGCTTTTTCGGCTGGCCCAACTTCACCGCGACACCCACGGGCGGATTCATGGGCATGCCGGCAACCGGGCGCCCGGGGGAATTTCGGGTGATCGACATCTACCGCCGGGCCGGGAACAAGCTGGCCGAAAACTGGATCTTCATTGACCTTCTGCATTTTTGGCGCACTCAGGGCGTCGATATTCTGGCCCGCAGCACAGGGAGCGAAACCCAATGAAAATCGACGCGCACCACCATCTTTGGGATCTGTCGGCCGTTCACTACCCCTGGCTTATGGAAACCGGCGTTGCCCGCTTTTTCGGAGACCCCTCGCCCATTCAGCGAAACTATCTGCTGCCGGAGTTCCGCACCGACGCGCAGGCCCACGGATTTGGTGCATCGGTTCACATCCAGGTCGGCGCCGCAGATCCCTGGGCCGAGGCGCAATGGGTCCAATCCGTCGCGGACCAGTCTGCCGACTGGCCGCTGGTGCAGGTCGCGTTCTGCGACCTGACCGCCGACGACCTGGGCCGCCAGCTGGACCGGCTGCAATCGCTTTCGTCAATACGCGGGGTGCGTCAGATCATCGGGCGCGCTCCGGGCGAAGATGCCAGAACGGGCACCAATGCCCTGCTCGGCGATCCGCGATTTCTGGCCGGTCTGCAGGAGCTGGGCGTGCGCGGCCTGTCCTTCGACCTGCAACTGCTGCCTGAGCTGATGCAGGACACGGCCGAGATCCTGGCGCAGGCGCCGGACACCCCCGTTGCCTTGTGTCACGCAGGGTCGCCGCATGACCGCACACCGCAGGGTCTGCGGCACTGGGCCGAAGCGCTTGGCGCGCTGGCGGACCTGCCACAGGTCTGCTGCAAACTGTCAGGCCTGGGCATGTTCGATCACGGCTGGACCGCGCAAAGCGTCGCGCCAATCGTATCGACCTGCTTGACCAGCTTTGGCCCTGACCGCTGCATGTTCGGATCGAATTTCCCGGTCGACAGCCTGGCGGCGGGCTACACGGATCTGCTGTCCCGGCATCAGGATCTTGTGCCCCCCGCGGATCATGATGCGGTGTTCGGGGGCACGGCAGACCGGTTCTATAGCATCACGCCGGGCGGTGGGCGCAGCACCTGACAAGGTTTCCGAAACGGCCGGGCCTGTTCAGCCCGCCCCAGTGACCCGGTCGCGCAGCCCCTGCACCGCTGTCAGGATCGACACGACAGGGCGCCCGGTCGCGGCTTTGATCGCGGCGCCATAGGGGGGCATGTTGGTGCATTCCAGCACGATCACATCAACCTGCGGGTGGGCCGCGCACAGCGCCTGCGCGCCTGCCACCATCTCGGGCGCACAGCGCGCGGGGTCCAGGGTGGCGCGGTTTTCAAGGATCGAACAGGCAAAATGCCCCCCGTCCACGCCCTGAACCGGGATGTCCCCCGGCACCCCGGCAGCGGCGAAATGGCGCGCGCCAAGCGATGCCGCAGAAATCGTCAGGATCCCGGGCGACGCGCCCGTGGCCAGAAGGTCGGGGATCAGTTCCAGCGCCGACGACACGACAGGCACCCCGCAGGCGGCCTGAACATGGGCCCTCAGCGGGGTGAGAAATCCGCAGGTCGTCGTCAGCCCGGTGCAGCCGTCATCGACCAGCCTGCGGCCCGCGTCGATAAATGCATCGACCCAAGGGGTGACATCGCCACACACGATCGCCTTTGGCGTGGCGCCGGGCACCACGCCATAGCGCACCGGGTGGTCAAAGCTCTGCGGATTGCCCACATCCCCCGGAATACGGGGGAATGCGGTGTCCAGCATCAGGATCCCGATCATCCTGCAACGCTAGCCCCGAGCCATCCTGCCCTGCAAGCCCCACCGCATTCCCCCTGCCCAAAGCGCGCGCGGGCCGAGAAAATCATCACTTGAACCGCAGGCAAATCGTGAAGGCGGACAAACCGTTGACGCCAGCTTGCGGGCCGCCATGCTTGGGCTGGACTGCATGGGGGATCAAATGACACGACATGTGATTGTCATCGGCGCAGGGATCGTCGGGGCCAGCACGGCGCTCTGGCTGCTGCGCGCAGGCGAAGCTGTCACGGTGGTCGACCGCGCCGGGTGGGGGGCGGGCACCAGCCATGGCAATGCCGGCGTGCTGGCGGCGGCGTCGATGGTGCCGGTCACGGGGCCGGGGCTGATCCCCAAGGCACCGGGCATGCTGATGAACCCCGACTATCCGCTGTTCCTGCGCTGGCGCTATCTGCCCCGGCTGCTGCCCTGGCTGCGCCGATACCTGTCACATGCCAATGATGCCGACACCCGCCGCATTGCCGCCGGTCTGGCACCCATCGTGGGCGACAGCGTGGCCCAGCATCACGCCCTTGCCGACGGCACCGCCGCTGCCGACTGGCTGACCGACAGCCGCTATTCCTTTGCCTATGCCGACCACGCCGCGTTCGAGGCCGATGCCTATACATGGGCATTGCGCGCCCAGCATGGCTTTGCCCCCGATCTGCATCAGGGCGCCGATGTCCAGCGATCCGAACCCAGCCTGTCACCCGACATCACCTGTCTGGCATCGGTGAGCGATCACGGATATGTCCGCGACCCCGGAGGCTATGTCCAGGCGCTTGGCCAAGAGGTCATGGCGCTCGGCGGGCGGTTCGTGCAGGCAGAGCTGCGCGACTTTGACCTCGATGGCGACCGCGTCACCGGGGTGCAGACCGATCAGGGCCCGATCTCGGGCGACCGGGTGGTTTTGGCCACCGGTGTCTGGTCGAAGCCGCTGATGGCACGGCTGGGGCTTCGCATCCCTCTGGAAACCGAACGCGGCTATCACATCGTGTTCCGGGGCGCCCAAGGGGGGCCATCGCATCCGGTCATGTTGGCGGCGGGCAAATTTGTCGCCACGCCCATGGCCGACGGGCTGCGCTGCGCCGGGATCGTCGAATTCGGCGGGCTTGACGCGGGCCCGTCCAAAGCGCCCTTTGACCTGCTGCGCCGCCAGACCCGCGCGGCCTTTCCCAACCTGACCTGGGAGGACGAGGTCGAATGGCAGGGCCACCGCCCTGCCCCGTCCGATTCCCTGCCGTTGATCGGGGAAATCCGCAACACCGGCATCTATGCCGGGTTCGGACATCATCACATCGGGCTGACCGGCGGCCCGAAGACCGGGCGGCTGCTGTCGCAGCTGATCACCGGGCAGGTGCCAAACTTGGACTTGACTCCATACGCCCCGAGCCGGTTCGTTTGAACAATAACAAAACAGGGAAGATCTTCATGAAACGTACCACATCCATGATCGCACTATGCGTGGCCAGCCTGGCGATGCCCGCCATGGCAGCCGAAAGCTGGGACATGCCGCTGGCCTATTCGGCATCGAACTATCATTCGGAAAACGCCGCCGACTTCGCCAAATGCGTGACCGACGGCACCGGTGGCGACATCACCATCACCACCCATCCCGGCGGATCGCTGTTTGGCGGCGCCGACATCAAGCGCGCCATCCAGACCGGTCAGGTGCCGATCGGCGAACGTCTGCTGTCGGCCCATGCCAACGAAAACGCGGTCTTTGCCTATGACAACATCCCGTTTCTGGCGACATCTTTCGACGATGCCGAAAAACTGGCCGACATCGCGCGCCCGACCATCGAAAAGATCCTGGCCGAACAGAACCTGACATTGCTCTATTCGGTGCCCTGGCCGCCGCAGGGGCTCTATTTCAACAAGGAAGTCACATCGCTCGACGATATGGAGGGCGTCAAGTTCCGGTCCTACAACACCACCACGGCACGGCTGGCCGAACTGACCGGCATGCTGCCGGTGACGATCGAGGCCGCCGAGATCAGCCAGGCCTTTGCCACCGGGGTGGCGGAATCGATGATTTCATCGGGGGCCACCGGCTATGACCGCAAGGTCTGGGAAAGCCTGTCGCATTTCTACGAGGTCAACAGCTGGCTGCCGCGCAATTCGGTCATGGTCAATTCCGAAACCTGGGCGGATGTGTCGGACGCCAACAAGGCCGTGATCACCGGCTGCGCCGACGCTGCCGCGGCCGCCGGTCTGGAAAAGGCCATCGCATACACCCAGTTCACCATGGACGGGCTGGCCGCAGGCGGCATGAGCGTGGGCCCCGCCGATCCTGCGCTGGTCGATCAACTCAAAGGTGTGGGCGAAACCATGACCGCCGAATGGCTTGAGACCGCAGGCGATGACGGCGTGGCCATTGTCGAGGCCTACAAAGCTGCCAACTGATCACTGCGATGACCCGGCCCGGCGCCGGGTCATCCCGTTCCAGCCCATCGCAACACCAACCAAAGGCCGGCGTCCGGGCAGCGTCGGATCCGGGGGCCTGACATGGCGACGCTGCGCCGTATTCTCGATTTTCTCTATGGGCTGAGCGGCGTGATCGCCGCGCTCTGCCTGGTGTCCATCCTGGGGCTGATCGTCCTGCAGATGCTGGCCCGCTGGACCGGCGAGGTGTTCCCCGGTGCGCCCAATTATGCGGGCTATGCCATGGCGGCAGCGTCGTTCTTTGCGTTCTGCAACGCCCTGCAGCGCGGTGCCCATATCCGGGTGTCGATCATCCTGAACGCGGTGCCCGCGCCGGTGCGCTATGGGATGGAGCTGTGGTGCTTTGGCGCGGGAACAGTGATCAGCGCCTATTTCACCTATTACGCCTATGAATTCGTCTATTTCTCGTGGCGCTTCAACGAGGTCAGCCAGGGTCAGGATGCGGTGCTGCTGTGGATCCCGCAATCGGTCATGGTCGCGGGGGGCGGGCTGCTGACGCTGTGCATGCTCGATAATCTTGTCCATCTCATCTTGCGTGGCGAACACCGGATCGTGCGTGACACCATCGAAAGCCATGCCGAATGACCATTGTCACCATCACGCTGATCCTCATCACGGTGCTGTTTGTCCTTCTGGGATCGGGGCTTTGGGTCGGTCTGTCACTGATCGGCAGCGCCTGGATCGCATCGGAATTCCTGACCACCAAGACCCTGCAGACCGGGGCCAACATGGTGTCCGAAATCTGGGCGTCGTCCTCAAGCTGGACGCTGACCGCGCTGCCCATGTTCATCTGGATGGGCGAAATCCTGTTCCGCACCCGCCTGTCCGAAGACATGTTCCGGGGCCTGTCGCCCTGGCTGGCGCGGCTGCCGGGCGGGCTGGTGCACACCAATATCGTGGGCTGCACGGTGTTTGCCGCCGTGTCGGGGTCGTCTGCGGCCACGCTGACCACGGTGGGCAAGATGTCGATCCCCGAACTGCGCGCCCGCAACTATCCCGAACCCATGGTGATCGGGACGCTGGCAGGGGCCGCGACGCTGGGGCTGATGATCCCCCCATCGCTGGCGCTGATCGTCTACGGGGTCACGGTGAATGAAAGCATCACCAAACTGTTCTTTGCCGGTGTCTTTCCGGGGCTGATCCTGGCGGCGATGTTCATGGCCTATGTGGCGATCCGCGCAAAGACATCGCCCAGTTGGAACCCCAAGGTCGAAACCGGCATGAGCCTGGGCGACAAGCTGCGCAATTCGCGGTTCCTGCTGCCGGTTTTTGCGCTGATCCTGACGGTGATCGGGTCCATGTACATGGGCTATGCCACCGCGACCGAAGCATCGGCCATCGGAGTGATCGGGGCTCTGGCACTGGCGGCGTCGCAACGCTCGCTCAGCTGGGGCAGTTTCACCGCCTCTCTGATGGGGGCGATGCGCACGTCGGCAATGATCGCGCTGATCCTGGCCGGAGCGGCCTTTCTGAAGCAATCCATGGGCTTCACCGGGATCCCGCGCGCGCTGGCCGACTGGATCGCGGTGCTTGAGCTGAGCAAATTCCAGCTGCTGATGGCCCTGCTGGTCTTCTACATCATCCTGGGCATGTTCCTGGACGGGATTTCGGCGGTGGTGCTGACCATGGCGGTGGTCGAACCGATGGTGCGCGGGGCCGGCATCGACCTGATCTGGTTCGGCATCTTTGTGGTGGTCGTCGTCGAGATGGCCCAGATCACGCCGCCCATCGGGTTCAACCTGTTTGTGCTGCAGGGCATGACCCAGCACGAGATGGGATATATCACGCGCGCCGCCCTGCCGATGTTTCTGATCATGGTGCTGATGGTCTTTGTGCTGATCGCCATTCCTGAAATCGCCACCTGGCTGCCCGAGAACATCCGACAGACCCGCTAGATGCAGCGCCTGCTGTGCATATGCGCCAGCCAATCGCGACCGCTGCTGATCCTGGGGCTGGCGGCAGGGATCGGCCTGCCGGGGCTGGCCGCCGCGATGGCGCCCTATCTGCCGCAGATGGTGGCGGTCTTGCTGGTGCTCACCGCGCTGCGGATCGGGATGCGCGACGCCTTTGGAGCACTGGCCGATCTGCGCTGGAGCCTGCCCGCCGTCGCCGTCCTGCAGATCGCGCTGCCGCTGGCGATTGCGGCCGGGCTGGGCCTGCTGGGGCTGCTTGGCACGCCACTGGCACTGGCGCTGGTGCTGGCAGCTTCGGCGCCCACGATTTCGGGCGGCGCGTCGCTGGCGATCATCCTGGGCCAGGACCCGGCGCGGATGATGCAGATCCTGGTGCTGGGCACGGCCGCCTTTCCGCTGAGCAGCCTGCTGGTCCTGAGCATCGTTCCGGTTCTGGATGATCCCGCTGTTCTGATCGGCACCGGGCTGCGGGCGCTGGCCACCATTGCGGGCGCGGCAGCGGTTGGGTTCGCCCTGCGCCGCTGGCTGCTTGCTGCCCCGACCACGGATCAGATCCGCGCGATGGACGGGGCGGCGGTGCTGTTCTTTGCCATCATCGTGATCGGCCTGATGGCCGCGCTTGGCCCGGTTCTGACCGACGATCCAAGCAAGGCGCTTGGCTGGGCGCTGGCGGCCTTCGGGCTTGGGTTCGGGCTGCAGGCGCTGACCCTGCTGGTGCTGTCGCGGGGGCCGCTGTCGCATGTGGCGGGGCCGCTGGCGCTGGCGGCAGGCAATCGCAACATCGCGCTCTTTCTTGTGGCGCTGCCAGCCGATATCATGGCACCGATCATGGTGTTTGTTGCCTGCTGGCAATTGCCCATGTATCTCACGCCTATCCTTTTGCCCCGCCTCTACAGGCGCTTTACCACCCATGACTGACTATCCGCATATCGCCCGTGTCGGCCTGTCGGGCATCGCCGTGACCTTTGGCGAAACCCTGTCGGACCGCGCCAATCTGGCCGCCATCGCCTTTCGCGCGGCGGTGGATGCCGCCAACTGGCCCGAGGTCACCGAAACCGCGTCGACACTGGTCTCGACCTATCTGGCGGTGGATCTGGTTGGCACCGGCTTCGACAGCCTGCAGGCCCGCCTGAGCACGCTGCTGCACAGCCGCGACTGGCTGGATGCAGCCCCCCCGCCGGGGCGCAAGCTCTGGACCCTGCCGATGTGCTTTGACCCTTCGGTCGCGCCGCAGCTGGCCGATGCCGCCCGCGCCGCTGGGCTGAGCCCCGCCGAGGCGCGCCAACAGCTTGAAACCGCCCGCACCCGCATCATCACCCTGGGCTATGCCCCCGGACAGCCCTATCTGGGCCTGTTGCCCCCGGTCTGGGACATCCCACGCCAGACCGACCTGACACCGCGTGTGCCTGCGGGGGCGCTGGTCGTCGCGATCCGGCAGTTCGTGCTGTTTGCCGCCGCCATGCCAACCGGATGGCGCCATGTGGGCCAGACCGCGTTCCGCCCCTTTGACCCCGACCGGGACACACCCGTCCTGTTCAGCCCCGGCGATGAGGTCCGCTTTGCCCCCATTACCCCGACCGAGCTGACCGAGCTGGAACAGCTCGGCAGCCTTGGCGGCGCCCAGTGGGAGCCTCTGCCATGACCGCCATGCTTGAGGTGATCGAAGCAGGCCCCGCCGTCACCCTGCAGGATCTTGGCCGCAGCGGGCACATCGCCCGGGGCCTGACACGCGGCGGCGCGATGGACCGGCTGGCCCTGCACGAGGCCGCCGCCCTGCTGTCGCAGCCGGTGTCGGCCGCGCTCGAGATGATCGGCATGGGCGGCGCGTTCCGGGTCACGGCCCCCACGCGCATCGCGCTGACCGGTGCACCGATGACGGCCAGTGTCGATGGCGCGCCGATTGCCTGGCATGGCACACACTGGCTGGACAGCGGCGCGGTGCTGCGCATCGGCGGCGTGCGTGGCGGCGCCATCGGGTATCTCAGCTTTGGCGGCGGGGTCGCCGAACCCGAGCTCATGGGGGCGCAGTCGGCGCACCTGGCCGCCGGGCTGGGCACCATCCTGTCACCGGGCGACCGGCTGGCGCTGTGCGGTGATCCGGGCGGGCCCTGCGATCTGCTGCTGGACGCCGATGACCGGTTCAGCGGCGGCGAGATCGCGATCGTGACATCGCTGCAATCCCACCTGTTCGGCGCGCCCACACTGACCCGCTTTGCCGCGACCCGGTTCACCCGCGACGCGCGCGCCAACCGTCAGGGGATCCGGCTGACCCCCGAAGGCGACGGGTTTGCCGCCGAAGGCGGGCTGCGGATCGTGTCCGAGATCATCACGCCGGGGGACATCCAGATCACCGGCGACGGCGCCCCTTACGTGCTGATGTGCGAAAGCCAGACCACAGGGGGGTATCCGCGCATCGCATCGGTTCTGCCATCCGATCTGCCGCGCATGGCGCAGGCCCCGCTGGGCGCGGCGATCACGCTGCGCCTGCTGTCGCTGGACGACGCCATCGCCCGCGAAACCGCCGCACGGGCGCGGGTGGATGCGCTGCGCAGCCGGATCGGGCCACGCATTCGCGACCCGCGGGATATTCCCGATCTGCTACGCTACAGGCTGACAGGCGGGGCGATCAGCGCCACCGCCGATCCATTTGCAGGAGACACCACATGACCCAGGTCGACCTTAACGCGGATATGGGCGAAAGCTTTGGCCTGTGGCGCATGGGCAATGACGCCGAGCTGCTGAAGATCGTGACCTCGGCCAATATCGCCTGTGGCGGCCATGCGGGGGATCCCGATGTGATGGTCAAGACCTTCGATCTGGCCGCGCGCAATGATGTGGGCATCGGCGCGCATCCCGGATTTGCCGACATTGCCGGCTTCGGACGGTTCCGCATGCACCTGCCGGTGGGCACGCTGCAGAACATGGTCCGCTATCAGGTCGCCGCCCATGTGGGCATGGCCCGCGCTCTGGGGCACGAGGTGCGCCACCTCAAGCTGCACGGGGCGCTGGCCAACATGTGTTCCGAAGATGTGGCCATGGCCAAAGCCGCCTATGAGGCCGCGCTATCGGTCGCCCCCGACCTGATCGTCATGGTTCTGGCCTGCACCGCCCAGCAGGATGCCGTCGAACAGCTGGGCTGTGCCTGGGCGGGCGAGATCTTTGCCGACCGCGCCTATAATGACGATGCAACGCTGGTGGATCGTTCGAAACCCGGCGCGGTGATCCATGACGCCGCCATCGCAGGGCCCCGCATCGCCCGGATGATCCGCGAAGGCGCGATCATCACCGAAAGCGGCGCCCGTATCCCGGCCCGCATCGACACGATCTGCATGCATGGCGACACGCCCGAAGCGCTTGAAATCGCGCGCGCCGTACGCAGCGCGCTCGAGGCCGATGGCGTCAGGATCGCCCGCTTTGCCGGCCACAGATAGGACGTGACCGGGGCCCTATGCCCCGGCGCCCCGCAGAAAGCAGCGGCAGTTGCGGCTGTCATCCAGCGGCGCCAGATCGGGCCGGTCGGCATGGCAGCGCGGTTCCGCGATCGGGCAGCGGGTCACAAAGGGGCAGCCCTGCGGCGGCGAGATCGGGCTGGGCAGATCGCCTTTCAACACGATGCGCTTGCGTTTCCCGCGCAGGCCCGGATCGGGCAGCGGGATCGCGGAAATCAGCGCTTCGGTATAGGGGTGGCGGGGATCGGAAAACACCTGCTCGGCGGGGCCTTCTTCGACGATGACGCCCAGATACATGATCGCCACCCGGTCCGCGATGTGGCGCACCACCGACAGGTCATGAGCAATGAACAGATAGCTCAGCCCAAGATCCCGCTGCAGCCGCATCAAAAGGTTCAGGATCTGGCTCTGGATCGACACATCCAGCGCCGAGACCGGTTCGTCACAGATCACCAGCTTGGGCGACAGCGCCAGCGCGCGGGCGATCACCACGCGCTGGCGCTGCCCGCCGGACAACGCCCCCGGCCTGCGGTCGCGCTGGTCGGGGTTCAGCCCCACCAGCGCCATCAGCTCGTCCACGCGGGCGTCGATGTCGGCTCGGGCATGGTTGTGGATCACCAGCGGTTCGGCAATGGATTGCGCGATGGTCCGGCGCGGGTTCAGCGCCGACACCGGATCCTGAAACACCACCTGCATGTCGCGCCAGACCTGCTGGCGCTGATCCCGGCTCAGGCGCGACAGGTCCTGACCGTCAAACAGGATCCTGCCCCCGGTGACCGGCGCCAGCCCCAGAACCGCGTTGCCCGTGGTGGATTTGCCACAGCCGCTTTCGCCCACAACCGCCAGCGTTTCGCCCGGTGCGATCTGCAGCGACACGCCATCCACCGCCTTGACCACCGCCCGGTTGCGCCCGAACGTGCCGGTCCGCACCGGAAAATGCACCCGAAGGTCGGTGACGCTCAGCAGGCTCATGACGGGTCTCCGACGGGATGATGGCAGGCAAATCTGTGGCTGTCCCCGATCAGTCCGGGCCTTGTGCCGCAGGCCGCTGTCGGGCGGTCGCAGCGGGTCTGGAACCGGCAGCCCTGGGGCCAGTCGCGCGGGCTGGGGACGTTGCCGGGGATGGCAAACAGCTCTTCCTTGGGGTCATCATCCAGCCGGGGCAATGTTCTCAGCAGCATCCGGGTATAGGGATGCTGCGCCTTGGCAAAGATGTCGGCCACAGGCCCCTGTTCGACAACACAGCCGCCATACATGACGCAGACCCGATCCGCGAGCTCGGCCACCACGCCCATGTCATGGGTGATCAGCAGGATGGCCGTGCCCGAACGGCGGGCCAGTGCGCTCATCAGATCAAGGATCTGGGCCTGAATGGTCACATCCAGCGCGGTGGTCGGTTCATCAGCGATCAGCAGGCGAGGTTCGGAAATCAGCGCGGCGGCGATCATCACCCGCTGGCACATGCCGCCCGACAGTTCGGCGGGCAGCTGACGCGCGCGCTGCTCGGGCTCGGGGATGCCGACGCGGCGCAACATGTCGATGGCCTGGCGACGGGCGTCTTCGGGCGTGGCACGGCCATGCACCACGAGGCTTTCGGCGACCTGATCGCCCACCGGCAGAAGCGGGTTCAGCGACGAGACCGGTTCCTGAAAGATCATTGCCATCCGGTCGCCACGCAGATCGGCCAGCGCATCCGCGCCAAGCCCGGTCAGCGCCTGCCCGTCCAGGCGAATGGTGCCTCGGTCAACGCTCAGCCCCTGCCCCAAAAGGCCCATGACCGACAGCGCCGTCAGCGATTTTCCCGATCCGCTTTCGCCCACAAGGGCCACGACCTCTCCGGCCTGAACATCCAGCGTGACCCCGTCGACCAACGACAGATCGCCGGCGCGGATGGCCAGATCCTCGACCGTCAGCAGAGTCATGATGCGGCCTCGGTGCGCACGGCGGTCCAGGGGGTGTTGGGATGGACGGCCCCGATATTGGGCGCGCCGTCACGCCCCGCCTGCACCATGGACGGGATCGCGAACTGCACGGGGTACAGGCTGTCTTCGGCGATCTGCACCGCGTGATGGGCGGCCACGGCGGATGCGATATCGGGGCGGGCGGCGCGGTTGATCACGATCAGCGGCGTGCTGGCGTCGATCCGGGGCGCGTGAAAGGCCGTCTGTGGTGTCTCGCCCCGGTCGATCAGCCGCGACAGCAGCTGTACCAGCGCGGGAAAGATCTGGCGCCCGCCCGCCGCGCCGATGGCAATGTCGGGACGCCCGTCGCAGGTGGTGATCACCGGGGCCATATTGGCCAGTGGCGCGGCCCCCGGCGCGATCGAATTCGGCTGACCGGGGCGCGGATCAAACCACATCATGCCGTTGTTCATCGCCAGATCAAGCGATGGCGCCACCACCTTGGATCCAAAGCGTGACAGTAGCGTGTTGGTCAGGGACACCATGTTGCCCGCGCGGTCGATCACCGACAGGTGGCTGGTGCAATCCTGCCCTCCGGCGGCATGCCCCATCTGTTTCAGCCGGGTTTCATAGGCCGCGCGGATCGCATCGGCATGCCGTGCGGCAAACTGGGGTTCATCAGCCGTGGCCAGATCGCTGCCCTGCAGCGTGGCCAGCGACGCCAACAGGCTTGGTCCCCCCGACAGGCCGGGGATCGTGTGGACCACGCGGTCCCGATAGGGGGCGCTGGCCGGTGCGCGCCAGACCGGGGCATAGGCATCCAGATCATGGGCGCTCAGAACCGCGCCGGTGGCCTGCAGATCATGGATCAGGGTCTGCGCGATCTCGCCCGAATAGAAATCCTGCGGCCCGGCCGTGGCCAGCCGTTTCAGCATCGCCGCCTTGCCCGGCATGGGCAGCAGCTGCGCGGTGGGATCCGCCGGATCGGAGCGGCGGCGCGCCTTGGCCAGGAACAGATCGGACGCGGCAGGCGATGCCATCAGGCCGGGGGTGTCGATGGCAAAGGCAAGCTCGGCAAACCAATCGACCCGCATGCCGCGTTCGGCCAGCGCAATGGCGGGGGCCGATACCTCGGCCCAGCCCATCGTGCCGAAACGCTCGAGCGCGGCGGCCAGACCCGCCACCGCGCCGGGGGTGCAGATCGACAGCGGGCCCGACAGGTTGCGGTCATCCTTGACTGAGGGCCAGTTGAACCAGTCCCCGCCATCGCCACCGGTCAGCGGGAAATCATCGGGATCGGTGGCCAGCGGCGCGCGCATGTTGAAATCAAGCGTGTCGACCTGCCCCTGCGCATCGGCATGCAGCAGAAAGCCGCCCCCGCCCAGACCCGACAGCCAGGGTTCGGCAATCGACAGCGCAATGGCGGTGGCGACGGCGGCATCCATCGCATTGCCCCCTGCGCGCAGGATGTCGGCCCCGACCTGCGCGGCCTCGTAATGCTGGGCGGCCACCATGCCATGGGGGCTTTCGACCTGAGGCTTGGTAATCGACCAGGGCTGATGGGACGTCAGAGCATCGCCCGCCCCCTGCTGGGAAAGCATGGTCATGTGAACTCCTTGCTATGGGGCGGGGCCAGTTGATCGGGCGCGACCTGCAGGCCACCGCCCATGGCGCGGTGGTGATCGGCCAATGCGTCACAACTGGTCAGCCAGACATCGCGATGCTCGGCCAGCCCGCGCAGCAGATCGTCAATCCGGGCCACCCGGTTGGCGCGGCCCGAAATCCAGTCATGCACCGTCAACATGAACAGCCCGCCGCTGTCGATCTGCGCCTGGGCGTCGTCCTGCCATTGCCGGACGACCTCGTGATCGGGCCGGGGGGATTTGTCCCCTGCCCCCAGAAACTTGAAAAAGATCGCATCGTCATTGTCCCACCGCACCGGCAATTCGGGCACGCCGGCGATGGTATAGGGCACGTCATCGCCCATCAGGCTGCTGTCCCACAGATCCATCCGGGCCAGTTCGGCCAGCATATGCGGCGTCATTTCCCAGGCGGGCGAGCGGAACCCACGGGGGCGCTGGCCGGTCTGGGCCACGAAGATCTCGGTCGCGCGCTCCAGCGCTTCGGTAAAGGCGGCATCGGAAATCTCGGCCACCAGCTCGTGCATATACCCATGCAGGGCAATGTCCTGCCCGCGTTCGAGCAGGCCGGGCAGCAGATCGGGATGCTCTTCGGCGACAATGGCCGGGACAAAGAACGTCCCCCGGATCCCGCGCCGCACCAGCATGTCAACCAGCCGCGCCAGCCCCCGCCGCATCCCATAGCGGCGATGTTCCAGCGCCGCGATCGTCGGGGGCATCGCGCCCCGGTGCTGCCACAGATAGGGGGCGGTTGCATCCACATCGACGGTGAAACAGGCCGCCGCGCGGAAAGGATCGGGCCAGCGATAGGGGGCGGGTGTCCAGATCATAGGGCGCTCTTCTTGTCCTGATAGACATCCATCACCCCGGCCGAATTGCCGCCATCCACAGCCAGCGACGTGCCGGTGATGTTCCGGGCCGCCGAAGACGCCAGATAAAGCGCCGCCTGACCCACATCATCGGGCCCGGTTTCGGTGCCAAGCGGGATCGCGGCCATCACCCGGTCGATATGTTCCTGCGACAGTGCCGACACCGCGCTGCCTGACGCAAAGCCCGGCTCCAGGCAGTTCACCCGGATCCCGTATTCGGCAAGCTCAAGCGCAAAGCCTTTGGTCATGCGGTCAAGCGCGGTCTTGGACATGCAATAGGTGACGGCGGTCCGGCGCATCTTGCGCGCCGCCCCCGACGAAATGTTGATGAAATTGCCCTGCACCCCCTGCCCGATCATCTGCAGCGCAAAGCCGCGCATCAGCACGAAGGGCGCGCGCACATTCACATCCATGATCCTGTCCCAGTCCGCGACCTGCATGTCGAGAAGGAATGACGACGGGTAAAGGGCGGCATTGTTCACCACCACATCCGGCGCCCCCCAGGCCTGCCCCACGGTCCCGAGCAGATGATCAAGCCCATCGTCAGAGGTCAGGTCGGCGGCCACCGCAAAGCCCTGCAGCCCGTCGGTGCTGCGATCGGTGCGGCAGAGCGTGGCCCCCGCCGCTTCGAACGCCGCGCCAAGCGCGCGCCCCATGATGCCCGCGGCCCCTGTGACAAGCACGCGCTTGCCGTGGAATTCAGATCCGAAATCTACCACTTGCCTTCTCCTATCCGGTCGCTGAGACGGTCGCCCACCAGATTGGCGCTCAGCACCAGCACAAACAGCGCCATGCCGGGGAACATCGCGATCCACCAGGCGGTTGCGATATAGTTGCGCCCGGTCGACAGCATCGACCCCCAGCTGGCCGTGGGCGGCTGCACGCCCAGCCCCAGAAAGGACAGGCCCGCTTCGAACAGGACCATCAGGCCGAATTCCAGCGTTGCCACCACCAGCAGCGGCCCCATGATGTTGGGCAGGATGTGAATGGCCAGCACCCGCAGCGCAGGCGCGCCCATGGATCGCGCCAGCGTCACATAGGGCCGGTCCGCAATCGCCAGCGTCTGCCCATAGGCGACGCGCGCATAGCGCGGCCAGCGCGTCAGCGCGAGCACCAGGATCACATTGATGAACCCCGGCCCCAGCACCGCCACCGTGATGATCGCCAGCAAAATGGCCGGGATCGACAGGAACACATCAACCAGCCGCATCAGGATGGTTTCGGTCCAGCCGCGCAGATAGCCCGCCGCCATGCCCACCAGCACCCCCACCACGCCCGACAGCAACACGGACAAGGCCGCCACGCTCAGCGAAACGCGCGCACCATAGATCAGCCGGGACAGGACATCGCGGCCCAGCTCGTCCGAGCCCAGCACGAACACCGCGCCCCGGCTTTCAAATCCGGGCGGTTTGAGCCGCCCCAGCAGATTCTGGCGATCGGGATCCATCGGCGCCAGCCAGGGCGCAAACAGCGCGCAGATCACCAGCGCCAGCAGCAGCAGCGCGGGCCACCAGATCAGCACGGCCCGGATCGGCCTGTTGAGCGCAAGCGTCGATATGGTCATGACCGCCCCACCAGCCGCACGCGCGGGTCCACAACCGAATAGAGGATATCCGCCGCCAGATTGGCAAAGATCGTCACAAACGCCCCCAAAAGCACGATGGCCTGAACCACCAGGAAATCGCGCGCGGCGATGCTCTGCACCGTCAGCAGGCCCAGACCGGGCCAGGCGAACACGGTTTCGACAATGACCGCACCGGCCAGCAGCTGCGACAGCTCAAGCGCGGTGATCGAAATGATCGGGATCATCGAGTTGCGCAGCAGGTGGCGCCGCACCAGCCGCGGCGTGCGCACCCCGCGCGCCCGTGCCGAGCGGACGTAATCCTTGCCCAGCTCGTCCAGAACCGCCGCCCGCGTGATCCGCGCATAGGTGGCCAGCGACAACAGCCCAAGCGCGATGGACGGCATCACAAGATGCGCCAGACTGCCCGTGCCCGAAGATGGCAGCCAGCGCAGCCAGACCCCCAGCACCAGGATCAGCATGATCCCGGACCAGAAGGTCGGCATCGACTGGCAGGCCAGCACCAGCCACATGATCGCCTTGGACACACGCCGCCCCCGTGTCAGCGCCATGATCAGCCCAAGCGGCAGCCCGATGCACAGCGCAACCGTGATCGCCCCAAGCGCAAGCTGCAGCGTCTTGGGGATCCGGCTGGCGATGATGTCCCACACATCGGCATTCTGAACAAAGCTGCGCCCCAGATCAAAGCGCAGCAGATCGCCCAGAAAGGCCAGGTATTGCACCACCAGCGGACGGTCGAGGCCAAGCGTCACGCGCATGGCCTCGATATCTGCCTGCGTGGCGGTTTCCGGCAGCAAGAGCGCGGTCGGATCCCCCGAGAGACGCTGGATGAAGAACACCAGCGTCACCACCCCGAAGGCCGCGATCAGGGCCTGCCCGCCACGATTGAGCAGAAAGCGCAGCATGTTACTCGGTCACGCTCATACGGTTGAGGAACATGCTTTCATTGGCCGTGGGCGTGAATGACAGATCCGCCGCCGCACCATAGAGGACCGCCGCCTGGTACATCGGCAGCAGATAGTAATTGTCGCGCACCATCTGATGGACCTGATCATAGGCATCCTGACGGACCTCGGGGTCCAGCGATCCGCGCGCGGTTTCCAGCAGCGCGTCCAGTTCGGGCACGTTCACGCGCGACCACAGACTGTCGGAATGCAGCGTCGGATAGGCGATCCCATCAGCATCCTGACAGGCACAGGACCAGCGGCCAAAGCTCAGTTCCGAATTCTCGGCCGGATCCGACCGGACGATGTCCAGATAGGTCGGCATGTCCGTCATGCTGATCGACACGTTGAACCCCACATCGTTCAGCATCTGCTGCACCGCCTGCACGATGCGCTGGTCAAAGACCGGCGCGGTGGCCAGCGTGGCCGGGGTGGCGGCCAGATCGGCGTTTGCCGCCGTCAGTTCGCGCGCCATGTCGGGGTCAAAGGCAAAGGGTTCGATCTCTGCCGAATAGCCGAAATGCGCCGGGCTCGACATCTGGGCCATGGGGATTTCGCCAGCCTGCAGCAGACCTTCGGTGATACCCAGACGGTCGATGGCCAGGCTGGCGGCCTTGCGCATCTCAAGATCATTGAAGGGCGGCTTGTCGAGGTTCAGCCCCACATAGCCGACCCGCTCGGTCGGAGCCGACAGCAGCGTGACATCGGGATCGGCGTTGATCTGAATGCCCGCATCCGCGTCGATACTGACCACAAGATCGGCCGTGCCCGCCAAGAGATCGGCCACCCGCGTCGCCGCATCGGGCACCGCACGGAACACCGCCGCATCAAAGGGCCCCTTGTCGCCCCAATAGGCATCATTGCGGCGCAGCGTGACGGCCACGCCCCGGTCCCAGCCGTCAAAGACATAGGGGCCCGATCCCACGGGGGCTTCGTTGAAGGCGTCGCGGCCCATCTCTTCGACGATCTTCTGCGGCACGATGGACAGCTTGACCAGCTGCGCCATCAGCGCCGGATAGGGCTTGGCCGTGGTCAGCACAACGGTGTTGCCATCTTCGACACGGGCATCGGTGATCTGGTTGAACTGGCCCAGCTGAGGCGACCCGAATTCGGGATCGGTGATGCGTTTGACCGAAAACACCACATCTTCGGGCGTCAGCGGTGACCCGTCGTGAAAGGTCACATCGTCCCGGATCGTCAGCGCCAGTTCGGTGTCCGACAGCTGCTCCCAGCTGGTGGCGATCTGCGGCACGATCATCCCGGCATTGTCGCGCGTCACCAGGTTGTCGAAGATGTTGCGATACACATAGTAGCTGTCGGGGTTCCACTGCAGATGCGGATCGAGCGATGACGGCTCGCCCGCCAGGTCGATGGTGATGTCGCGCGCAAACACGGGCGAGGCCAGCGCCGCAATCGCGACAGCACCCAGAAGATGCTTGAGTGAGGGTTTCATGTATCTCTCCTGTTTTGGGTCGGTGGTCTTGTTCGTGCTGGCGCGTCCACGCGCGTCAGAGGGGTCCGGTCGTTCAAAAGCTGGCTGGTGAAATAGGCCTGCTGCGCATCCATCAGCGCCGCGCGCGCCTGAACGATCGCTTCGGTATCACCCGCGCAGAGCGCCCGGATCAGCGCAGGCCCGTCGCTGCGGCGGAACGGGTGATCCGGGGTGGCGGCGTCGAAATAATGGGTGATGCGCGCCGTGTGATGCCACAGCTTGCGCAGATGGCGGGCGGTAAAGGGGTTGCTGCGTTCCAGCATGATCCCGTCCACCCGGTTGAGGTAATGGCTCATCAGGCTGACCGCGCCGGGTTCGCTGCGGCCTTCGACGGCCTGCAGCATGCGCGCGATCTGCTCAAGCTCATCATGGGCGGTGCGATCCAGCGTGATCCCCGACAGGGACGGTTCGGCAATCCGCCGGGCCTCGATGATCTGCCCGATCAGCGCCCCGCTGATGGGCAGCACCTGCCAGCCCGTGCGCGGCTGCGGCGCGGCCCAGCCGTCATACCCCAGCCGCGCCAGCCCCGCCCGCGCCGCCGCCTTGGTCAGGCCGAACCGCTTGGTGACATCGGCCTCGGTCACGGTTTCGCTCGGGCGCAGTTCACACCAGATCACCGCATCCAGCAGCCGGTCTTCGGCAAAGCGCACCTTACCTTCGGGATTGGGTGTGCCATCCGGAGAGACCGCCGGGCGCAACAGGGGAGAGGTTGGATCGTACATGAAATTTCAAATGCGTGTTGTTGACATGTCAAAGCTAGCTGGATGACATTTTTAAGCAAGTGTTTTTTCCGAAAAGGGGCCAAACCTGATGAGCCGAACCCGCCTGTCCATCGCCGGTGCCAGCACGCTACTGGGTCAGAACCTGCTGGTTCGCCTTCACCAACACCCTGATTTCACGGTGGAATCCCTGCACGACCTGCAGGCGGGACCCGGCGGCGCGAAATTGAGCGATCTGTGCGACTGGCATGGCCCACCCGAGATCCTGCGCCACTATGATGACGTGCCCCTGCACCCTGCCGATGCCCCCGCGCCTGCGCCGTTGCTGCTGTCGTTCCTGCCGGATTCGCAGGGCGAAACGGTCGAAGCCCGTCATCTCGCCCGCGGAACGCGCGTGCTGAGCCATTGCGAATATGCCCGGCTGACGGCACCTCTGATCCTGCCGGGGCTGACCCGCGTCACCGGCACGCCGCCACTGATGGCCACGCCCAATTGCACCACGGCCATCTGCGGCCCCGTGATCCAGGCGCTGCATGCGCGCTTTGGCGTCACCCGCGCGACGATCACGACGCTGCAGGCGATCAGCGGCACCGATCTGCCGGGCATGCCCGCTTCGGCCATTCACGACCGGGTCGTGGGCCATCTGGGCGGCGAAGCCGACGCGCTGGCCAAAGAGCTTGCGATCCTGTTCGATGGCGCCTTTGCGGTGGATGCGTTTGCCACCCGCGTGCCGGTCTGGCGCGGGCATGTGATCACGCTGGCGCTGGATCTGGCAGAGGTCGCGCAGATCTCTGCGCTGCGCGACACGCTGGACGCCTCGCCCGACATTGCCCTATCCGAAGACAGCGCCCCGACCCGGTGGATCGACCCCGATGCACCGCTGGCGCGTGTGCTGAGCCTGCGCGCCACCGAACGCGGCGCCCTTGCTGTGCTGTCGGGCGACAACCTGGCCGCCGCCACCGTTGGCGTCATGCTGAAGGTGCTCGGCCAGCTTTAGAAACACCCCACAGGATTGGTTCGCAAACCTGCCCCTTTGGTTTGCGAAATCCGGGTGCGCGCCGCGCGACACCCCTTATAGTGCTGATTTATATTCACTTTCTCTGCCCGGAATTTCTCGTTGACAGGATTTCGATTCAAACCAATTCTATATTGGTTCGAACCAATACGCATTTGGTTTGCACAACGCCAATTTCCGAAAGGGCCCCACATGTCGCTTAGCATCGTTCGTACCGACAATGCCTCTGAAGTTCTGGGGCGGGTGCGGCGCCTTGTCGAACAGGGCGAGGTCGGCGCCGATGGCCGCCTGCCCACCGAACGCGAACTGGCCGCGCGCTTTGGCGTGGGGCGGACCGTGCTGCGTTCGGCTCTGGATGCGCTCGAAGCCGAAGGGCTGATCTGGCGCAAGCAGGGCAAGGGCACCTTTATCGGCCAGCCCCCCGATCCCAAGGGACGGCTGGCGGCTCAGATCAGCGGCGAATCCGATCCCGTCGGCGTGATGGAGGCGCGATTGTGCCTCGAACCCGAACTGGCGGCCCTGTGCGCCCGGCGCGCCACGCCCGAAGATGTCGACCGCCTGCGCCTGCTGTCGCAACGCACCGCCGATGCGCCTGATGCCGAAGGCGCCGAGCTGTGGGATGGATCGCTGCACCGCCTGATCGCGCGGGTGGCGGGCAATTCGATCCTTTTGACGGCGTTTGCACTGGTGGACGAGGTCCGGTCGAACGCCCGCTGGCAGGATGAACGGGAACGCGCCCGTTCGCCCGAGCTCAAGAACCTCTATAGCAGCCAGCATGCGCTGATCGTCGACGCGATTGCAGCAGGCGACGAAAACGTGGCCCGCGCGGCGATGCGCACGCATCTTGAGACGCTGTCGCTGAACCTTGAACAGTCGCGGCGCGACGATGATGACAGATGGGGCGCGCCATGACCGATCCCGTCCTGTCCGTCACCGATCTGTCCATCCGCATGCAGGGGGCGCCCACCGATCTTGTGGACGGGCTGTCCTTTGATCTGATGCCGGGCGAAACGCTCTGCGTTGTGGGGGAATCGGGCTGCGGCAAAAGCCTGACGGCGCTGGCACTGATGGGCCTGCTGCCCACCCCGCCGCTGCGCCTGACGGGGGGCTCGGCCCGGTTTGCGGGGCGGGATCTGTTTGCCATGTCCGCGCCAGAGCGCCGCCAGATCCGGGGCGGCGACATGGCGATGATCTTTCAGGAACCGATGACATCGCTGAACCCTGCGCTGCGCATCGGCGAACAGATCGCCGAATCCGTCCGTCGCCACAGCGGCGCATCCCGCGACGCCGCCCGCCAGCGCGCGCTTGAGATGCTCGAGCGCGTGCGCATACCCGCGCCGCACAAGCGGCTGGACGAATACCCCCATCAGCTGTCGGGGGGCATGCGGCAGCGCGCGATGATCGCCATGGCGCTGGCCAATGACCCGTCGGTGCTGATCGCCGATGAACCGACAACCGCGCTGGATGTGACGATCCAGGCGCAGATCCTCGACCTGATGCGCGCGCTGCAGCAGCAAAGCCGTACCGCTCTGATCCTGATCACCCATGATCTGGGTGTGGTGGCCGAAATGGCCGACAAGGTGCTGGTGATGTATGCCGGGCGCGCTGTCGAAGCGGGGCCTGCCGCGTCGATCTTTCGCGACCCCCAGCACCCCTACACGATCGGGCTCATGAGCTCGATGCCATCGCTGGGCACACGCACCGACCGGCTGGTCACCATCCCCGGCGTGGTGCCGCCGCCCAACGCCCTGCCCGATGGCTGCCGGTTTGCCGCGCGCTGCCCCTTTGCCGATGCCGCCTGCGCCGCAAAACCCGCATTCGACATGCTGGGCGACGGCCATGGCGTGGCCTGCTGGCACGCGCCCATCGAACAGACGCGCAGCCCCGCGCCCGCCATGGGGGCCATCGCATGACCCGGACGATCCTGAAGGCCACGGGCCTGCGCAAGGACTTCGTGACGCAGAAGCCGCTCTTCGGGGCGCCCACCGTGGTCAAGGCGGTGAATGGCGTGGATCTGGACATCCAGGCGGGTGAAACCTTTGCCATTGTCGGTGAAAGCGGCTGTGGCAAATCCACGCTCGCCCGACTGCTGGTGCGGCTGATCGAGCCCACCGAAGGCGAGGTCTGGTTCAACGACCGCGACATCGCCCATCTACCCGCCGATGACATGCGCGCCCTGCGCAAGGATCTGCAATTCATCTTTCAGGATCCGTTTTCATCGCTGAACCCGCGCATGACCGTGGGCGCGCTGATCGAAGAACCCTTGCGCGCCCATGGTCAGGGCGACAGCGCCGCCCGGCAGGCGCGGGTTGCCGAATTGCTGGGCCGCGTGGGCCTGACGCCCGCGCATGCCGATCGCTTTCCGCATGAGTTTTCAGGCGGCCAGAGGCAGCGCATCGGCATCGCCCGTGCGCTGGCCACCGGCCCCAAACTCATCATCGGGGACGAACCCGTCAGCGCTCTGGACGTGTCGATCCAGGCTCAGGTGGTCAACATCCTCGAAGATCTCAAGGCCGAATTCGGCCTGACCCTGATCGTCATCGCCCATGATCTGGCGGTGATCCGGCACATGTCGGACCGGGTGGCGGTGATGTATCTGGGCGAACTGGTCGAAGTGGGCCGCTGCGAAGACCTGTTTTCGGCCCCCCGCCACCCCTATACCGAAGCGCTGCTGGCCGCGATCCCCATCGCCTCTGTCGGCGCGCGCAAGGCCCGAACGCAGCTTGACGGAGATCTGCCGAACCCGATCAGCCCGCCTCCGGGCTGCCGGTTCCATACCCGCTGCCCCTATGCCAGCGCGCGCTGCAAGACCGAGCACCCGCCCCTGCGCGCCGCAGGCCCGCAGGGCGCGGGCCATCAGGTCGCCTGCCATCATGCCGATGATCTGTCGCTGCAGGGGCTGCAGGATGCCAGCGCTGCGCGCAGCGCTGCCGCGTCGGCGCGGTTCGATCTGTACCGGGCCGCCCGCGGGGCCGCACCCGGCCCCGCCACAAGTGAAACGACCTAACTACAAGTCCAACGGAGAGACCCTCATGACCCTCAAGAGACACTTCGGTTTTGCGCTTGCATTTGCGTTGAGCACGACCGCCCTTCAGGCTGCCGATCTGCGGATCGGCCTTCAGGAAGATCCCGATGTGCTGGATCCCGACCAGTCGCGCACCTTTGTGGGGCGGATCGTCTATGCCTCGCTCTGTGACAAGCTGGTGGACATCACACCGGATCTGGAAATCATCCCGCAGCTGGCCACCGGCTGGCAATGGTCGGATGACGGTCTGGAACTGACCATGACCCTGCGCGAAGACGCCAGTTTCCACGATGGCACGCCCTTTGACGCCGCTGCCGTGGTGGCCAATATCGAGCGCAGCAAAAACCTGCCCGAGAGCCGCCGCAAATCCGAAGTCAAATCCATCACCGGCGTCGAGGCGGTGGATGACCATACCGTCAAATTCACCCTTGGCGCGCCCGACGCCACGCTGATCGCGCAGTTTGCCGACCGGTCGGGCATGATGCTGTCGCCCACCGCCACGGCGGCCGCCGGCACCGATTTCGGGCTGAACCCGATCTGTTCGGGCCCGTTCAAATTCGACGAGCGCGTGCAGCAGGACCGCATCGTGCTGTCGAAATTCGATGACTACTGGAACGCCGATGCGATCAGTTTCGACACCGTGACCTTCCTGCCGATCCCCGACACCACCGTGCGCCTGGCCAATCTGCGTTCGGGGGATCTGGACATGCTGGAACGTCTGGCCGCCACCGATGTGGCATCGGTCAGCGGGGATGACGCGCTGCAGATGGAACAGGCGGTATCGCTTGGCTATCAGGGGATCACCGTCAATGTCGCCAATGGCGCAGGCGCCGACAACCCGCTGGGTCAGGACGCGCGCATCCGCAAGGCGCTGAGCCTGGCGATCGACCGCAACATCATCAACCAGGTTGTGTTCGAAGGCGCCTTTGCGCCGGGCAACCAGTCTTTCCCGCCGACCTCGCCCTGGTACAACACGGACCTGCCCGTGCCGGAACGCGATGTCGACGCCGCCAAGGCGCTGCTGGCCGAAGCCGGGTATCCCGATGGCATCGACATTGAAATCCAGGTCGCCAACAACCCCGTCCAGATGCAGCTGATGCAGGTCGTGCAGGCCATGGCATCCGAAGCAGGCATCAATATCGAACTGGTGGCCAAGGAATTCGCCACCCTGCTGCGCGACCAGTCCGCCGGAGACTATACCGCCAGCCAGATCGGATGGTCGGGCCGGGTGGATCCCGATGGCAACATCCACCAGTTTGTCACCTCGGGGGGCGGGATCAATGACGGTGGCTATTCCAATCCGCAGGTCGATGCCCTGCTGGACAGTGCGCGGACCTCGACTGACCTGGCCACGCGCAAAGCCAATTATGACGCCGCGCGCGTGATCCTGCAGGAGGATCTGCCGCTGATCTACCTTTACCATGTCACGTGGATCTGGGCGCTCGACACCGATCTGTCGGGCTTTACCGCCTATCCCGACGGGATGATCCGCCTTGAAGGTGTGACCAAAGGCTGACGCTGAACCGGGGGGCGGGCATCGCTGCCTGCCCTCTGGTCGTCCTCTGGCCACCCTCTGCCATCCTCTGGCCGCCGCAACCGGAGCACCGCTATGCTTGCCTTTCTGGGCCGACGCTGTCTGATCGCGATCCCCACCATCATCCTGATTTCGATCTTTGTCTTCGGGATGCAGAAGCTGCTGCCGGGCGATCCGGTGCTGGCCATGGCCGGGGAAGAGCGCGACCCCGAAGTCATTGCCTACCTGCGCGAAAAATACCGTCTGAACGATCCCATCGTGGTGCAATACCTGCACTGGATCGGCAACGCGCTGCGTGGCGATCTGGGCATTTCGTTGCGCACCAACCAGCCGGTGACCGAGCTGATCGGGGAAAAGCTGCCGGTGACGCTGCAACTGGCGGTGATGGCGCTGATCATTGCCATGGTGATCGGCATCCCGGCGGGGGTGCTGTCGGCCTACCGCAAAGGCACATGGGTCGACTGGGTCGCCAACACCATCGCCCTGTCGGGCCTGTCGGTTCCCAATTTCTGGCTGGGGATCATGATGATCCTGCTGGTGTCGGTCAAACTGGGCTGGCTGCCCGCATCGGGCTATCAGCCGCTGTCCGAAGATCCGCTGCAATCCATCAAGACCATGCTCATGCCCGCGTTCGTGCTGGGCACGGCGATTGCCGCGACCCTGATGCGCCACACCCGGTCGGCCATGCTGGGGGTGCTGAAATCCGATTATGTGCGCACCGCCCGCGCCAAGGGGCTGGCCGAAGGCGTGGTGCTGGTCAAACACGCGCTGCGCAACGCGCTGGTACCGATTGTCACGGTGACCACGCTGCTGTTTGGCGAATTGCTGGCCGGGGCGGTGCTGACCGAACAGATCTTTACCATCCCCGGCTTTGGCAAGCTGGTGGTCGATGCGGTGTTCAACCGTGACTATGCCGTGGTGCAGGGCATCGTTCTGTGCACCGGCATCGCCTTTATCGCGATGAACATTCTGGCGGATGCGGCGTACCGCGTCCTGAACCCGAGGATGACCGATCTATGAGCACCATCGCAGACCCGCAGACCCAGATCACGGACCCGGCCCCGGCCCGGCGCGGATCGCGCTTCTGGACAAAGTTCCGCGCCAACCGGGCGGCGCTGCTGGGGGGTGTGCTGGTCACCTTCTTTGTGGCCGTGGCGCTGCTGGCACCGGTGCTGCCGCTGGTTGATCCCACCGCGACCGACTGGCTGGCGGTGCGCAAACCGCCATCGCCCGCCCACCCGTTCGGCACCGACGAGATCGGGCGCGATGTGCTGTCGCGCATGGGCTGGGGGGCGCAGGCTTCGCTGCTGGCGGGGGTGGTGTCCGTGGCCATTGCGGTGCTGCTTGGCGTGCCTCTGGGGATGCTGGCGGGCTATCTGCGCGGCTGGACCGATGCCATCATCAGCCGCATGACCGAAGCCCTGCTGGCCGCACCCTTCCTGATCCTGGCCATCGCGCTGGCGGCGTTTCTGGGGCCGTCACTGAGCAATGCGATGATCGCCATCGGCCTGTCGGCGATGCCGATCTTCATCCGGCTGGCCCGCGCCCAGACCCTGTCGGTGATGACCGAAGACTATGTTGAAAGCGCCCGCGCCATCGGCTTGCGCGACGGCGCGCTGATCTGGCGCTATATCCTGCCCAACATCATCCCCCCCATCCTGGTGCAAAGCACGCTGACCATCGCCACCGCGATCATCGCCGAAGCATCGCTGAGCTTTCTGGGCCTCGGTCAGCAGCCCCCCGCCCCGTCCTGGGGATCAATGCTCAATATCGCCAAGAACTTTCTGGAACAGGCGCCGTGGATGGCGCTTTATCCCGGCATCGCGATCTTTCTTGTGGTGCTGGGCTTCAACCTGCTGGGGGACGGGCTGCGCGATGCGCTTGACCCGCGCGACCACTGACCCCCACCCAATCCGGCCCGATCCCGCACCCCTGAGAGGAGACCGACATGACCTATTCCATCACCGCCCGCGACCCCGAAACAGGCCATTACGGCGTGGCCGTCGCCAGCCGCTTCTTTGCCGTGGGCGCATTGGTGCCGCATCTGCGCGGCGGCAAATGCGCAGTGGCCACCCAGGCCTTTGTCAGCCCCATCTGGGGGATCGAAGCCGCCAACCGTCTGGCCCAGGGCCTGCACGCACAGGCGGTGCTGGACGATCTGGTGGCGCGCGATGATGGGCAGGCGATCCGCCAGCTGCACATGGTCGATGCCCATGGCAACACGGCCGCGCATACCGGCGCAGATTGTGTCGACTGGTGCGGCCATATGGCGGAGGATGCGGTGTCGGTGGCGGGCAACATGCTGGCCGGGCCGCAGGTTCTGGCCGATACGCTGCAGGCGTATCAGGACAGCATGGCCCAGCCTCTGGCCGAACGCCTGATGACCGCGATGGAGGCAGGCCATACCGCAGGCGGGGACAAGCGTGGCACGCAATCGGCCGCCCTTGTGATCCACCGCAGCGAAGATTACCCGTGGCTGTCGCTGCGCGCCGATGACCACCCCGAACCGCTGGCCGAACTGCGCAGGCTCTATGCCGTGGCCCATGAGCGCTTTGTGCATGTGGCCGACGCGATGCCCACGGCGGCGAATTTTTCGGGCACCACCGACCGCAGCGGCATTGACGCGGCCATCGCCGCCGCCGATGCCAAGCGCGCGGCAGAGGGGCGCGCCAGCCAATCCTTTGCCACCCAATTGCCGGGCTGAGCCGCCACACGCACCCAAGATCAAGGACACCGTTTAGTATGCATCTCAGGGCCAATCATCACTACCCGTCGCGCCGCTCGGCCGTTGCTGCCGAAAACATGGTGGCCACATCGCACCCGCTGGCCGCGCAGGCGGGGCTGTCCATGCTTGCCAGGGGTGGCAATGCTGTGGACGCGGCCCTTGCCGCCGCGATCACGCTGACGGTGGTCGAACCGTCAGGCAACGGCATCGGATCGGACGCCTTTGCCATCCTGTGGGACGGCAGCCAGCTTCATGGCCTCAACGCATCGGGCCGCGCCCCCGCCGCCTGGACGCCCGACCGCTTTCGCGGCCGGGATCAGATGCCATTTCGCGGCTGGGAAAGCGTGACCGTCCCCGGCGCGGTGTCGGCCTGGGTTGACCTGTCATCGCGCTTTGGCAAGCTGGAGTTTGAAACACTGTTCGAACCCGCGATCCGCTACGCCAGCTCGGGCTTTCCGGTGTCGCCGGTGATCGCCACGCTGTGGCAAAAGGCAGGCGATCAGCTGGGCGGTCAGCCGGGCTTTGCCGACACGTTCCTGCCCGCCGGGCGCGCGCCTCGCGCCGGCGAATTCTTTCACAGCCCCGGCCACGCCCGTACCCTGCAACGCATCGCCGAAACCCGCGGCCAGGCCTTTTACGAAGGCGACATCGCCGAAGAGATCTGCGCCTATGCCAAGGCCCATGGCGCAGCCCTGACGCTGGACGACATGGCCGCCCATCGCAGCGACTGGTGCGGCACCATCGCGAAACGGTTTGACGATGTGACCCTGCACGAGATCCCGCCCAACGGTCAGGGCATCGCGGCACTGATGGCGCTTGGCATTCTCGCCCATACCGGGATCCGCGATGTCGATGCGGATGATCCCATGGCCGCGCATCTGCAGATCGAAGCGCTCAAGCTCGCGCTGCGCGACACCGAACGCTACGTGGCCGATCCCAAGCACATGAAAACGGTGACCATCGCCGATCTGCTGGATGACGGGTATCTGGCCAGCCGCGCGCGCGACATCGACCCCGATGCCGCGACCGATTTCGGCGCAGGCGCGCCCCGCAACGGCGGCACGGTCTATCTGACGGCGGCGGATGCGTCGGGGATGATGGTGTCGTTCATCCAGTCGAACTATGCGGGCTTTGGCTCGGGCGTGGTGGTGCCCGGCACCGGGGTGGCGCTGCAGAACCGGGGCGCGGGGTTCTCGCTGGATCCGTCGCATCAGAATTTTGTCGGTCCGGGCAAGCGGCCCTTTCACACCATCATCCCCGGTTTTCTGATGGGCGATGACGCCCCGATCATGAGCTTTGGCGTCATGGGCGGACCGATGCAGGCTCAGGGCCATGTGCAGATGGTGCTGCGCACGCAGCTTTTCGGGCAGGATCCGCAGATGGCCGTGGACGCGCCGCGCTGGCGGGTCACCCAGGGGCTGGGCGTGGCCTGCGAAACGACGATGGATCCCGCAACGCTCGACCGGCTGCGGGCGATGGGCCACGAGCTGTCTCTTGAAGCGCCCGACAATGCCTTTGGCTTTGGCGGCGCGCAGCTGATCCACCGCCTGCCCGACCGTGGCTATGTCGCCGGATCAGACCCCCGAAAGGACGGGGCTGCAATCGGGTTCTGACGCCGGGGGGCGATGGGCTGCCCCCCGACCCCTGAGCACGACACCTGCGTGAAAAAACGCAAAGGGCGACACAGGGCAGCCATGTGTCGCCCTTTTCATGCCATATGCACCTCGCAACTGCCCGCAAATGAGGCAGACCCAAAGATGCGGGCCAATATTTCCGGTCCCTCATAGTATTTTACTATCAGGAATATCTTTTTCACCTTAGTGCTCGTTCTGCGGCCTGCGTGCCGAAGCAGAACGGAGAAGATCATGTGCGGTATTGTGGGTTTATTCCTGAAGGATCGGGGTCTTGAGGGTCGGCTTGGTTTTTTGCTGAGCGAGATGCTTGTGACGATGACGGATCGGGGTCCAGACAGTGCGGGGATCGCGATTTACGGGGGCGGGTCTGCGGGTCAGGGCAAGCTTGTGGTGCAGTCGGATCAGCCCGGGTCTGATTTTGCCGGTCTTGCGGATGATCTTGGGGCGGCACTTGGGGGCGTTGGGGTGGATCTG
>JAOXSC010000069.1 GCA_025800215.1 Marinibacterium sp. | reverse complement strand
GGGCGCATCCACCATTGCATGCGCGCGATCGGGCAGGCGGAAAGCGCGCTGGAGCGCATGTGCCGACGGTCCCTGCACCGCGAGGCCTTTGGCAAGCCGCTGGCGCAACTGGGCGCAAATTACGACATCATCGCAGAATGCCGGATGGAGATCGAAATGGCCCGGCTGCTGTGTCTCAAGGCGGCATGGTACATGGATCAGGGGGACGCGCGGGCCGCGGCCCCATGGATCAGCCAGATCAAGGTTGTCGCGCCACGCGTCGCGCTCAGGGTGATTGATGAGGCGGTGCAGATGTTTGGTGCGCAGGGGATCAGTCAGGATACCCCGCTGGCGGCTGCGTGGACACATGTGCGCACGTTGCGGCTGGCGGATGGGCCGGATGCGGTGCATCGCCGACAGGTGGCGCGGGCGGAGTTGCGGAAATACACGCAGGCGAAAGTCTAGCAAGAAAATTCCGCGAATTTTCTGACGCGCCTTCGCGGGGTCAGTGGACGAAGGGGTCGGTCGGGTATTTGACTGCTGCAAGGTACAGGCCCTGCGGCGGGCAGACCGGGCCACAGGCCGCGCGGTCGCGGGCGCTGAGGGCATCGCCTACGTCTTGCGGGGTCCAGGATCCCGCGCCGACCCGTTCCAGCGTTCCGACAAAGCTGCGCACTTGATTGTGCAGGAAACTGCGGGCGCGGACGTGAAAGTGGATCTCGGGGCCCGATAGCCCCTCCACGCGTTCGATCCGCAATTCATCCAGTGTCTTGACCGGGCTTGCTGCCTGGCAGATCGACGAGCGGAACGTGGTGAAATCGTGCTTGCCAAGCAAGAGGTTGGCGGCCTCCTGCATGGCGTCGACATCAAGCGGGTGGCCGACGCGCCAGACCTGCCCGGCGTCGTGGGTCGCGGGTGCGCGGCGTGTCAGCAGGCGAAAGAGATAGCGCCGCTCCAGCGCCGAGAACCGCGCGTGCCAGTCGTCTGCGACCGCTGCTGCGCCGATGATGGCAACGGGGGCGGGTTTGAGATGGTGGTTGAGCGCCTCGGACAGGCGGAACGGGTCCCATGTCTTGCGCATGTCGCACTGCGCCACTTGCCCCAACGCATGCACGCCCGCGTCGGTGCGGCCGGCGGCCGCGATGGTGTGCGGGCCGGGTTCCAGCCGGGCCAGAGCCGCCTCGATCGCGCCCTGAACCGAGGGCTGATCTTTCTGGCGCTGCCATCCGGCAAATGGTGCGCCCTGATATTCGACTTTGAGAGCGTAACGTGGCATGGCGTGCTGGTAGCGCGCGCACCGGGCGCTGTCCAGACATCTGCATCGCCGCCGCGCGGGATCTGGTCATGGGCGGCCGCCGTGCTTATCTTGTGGAAAACGGGCAGGGGCAGTTATTTGGTCATTTCAACACTCGCCGACAGTCTGGCGCGCAATGTCGAAGCCGTGGGGGACACGGTTTCAGAAGCGTTGTTCGAACCGGTCATCCGTCTTGGGGTGACGGGGCTGGCGCGTTCGGGCAAGACGGTGTTCATCACGTCTTTGGTCGCCAATCTGCTGGACCGGGGCCGGATGCCCGGTCTGCTGGCCGCACAAGAAGGCCGGATCGAAGCCGCCTTTCTGCAACCGCAGCCGGACGACACGGTTCCGCGCTTCGACTATGAGACCCATCTCGGGGCGCTCACCGGGCCCGCGCCGCATTGGCCTGACAGCACGCGGGCAGTGTCCGAGCTGCGGTTGTCGCTGCGGGTGCGTCCGTCAGGCCTGTTGTCGGGTCTGTCGGGGCCGCGCACGATCCATCTCGATATCGTGGACTATCCCGGTGAATGGCTGCTCGACCTCGGGCTGCTGGACAAATCCTACGCGCAGTGGTCCGCAGAGGGGCTGGCCCGCATGGAGCCGCGCGCAGAGGCTGCGGATTTCCTGGCCGGTCTTGGTGGAATCGACCCGGCACAGCCACATGATGAAGCGCGGGCGCAGGATCTGGCCGCGGGTTTCACAGCGTATCTGGGCCGCGCGCGGGATGCCGGGTATTACGATTGCACGCCCGGTCGCTTTCTGTTGCCGGGGGATCTGGAAGGGTCTCCGGTGCTGACTTTTGCGCCTGTTCCGGTCGAAGGGTCCGCCATGCGCGGATCGCTGCATCGCGAAATGGAACGGCGGTTCGAAGCCTACAAAAGCAAGATCGTCAGACCGTTCTTTCGCGATCATTTTGCACGCATCGACAGGCAGGTGGTGCTGGTGGATGCGCTGGGGGCCATCCATCGCGGACCACGCGCGGTCGAGGATCTGCGCCGTGGCATGCGCGATATTCTTGGCGCGTTTCGTCCCGGACGTAATGCGTGGCTCAGCCGTCTTTTGCTGGGCAAGCGGGTCGAACGCATCCTGTTTGCCGCCACCAAGGCCGATCACCTGCATCACAGGCAACATCCGCAATTGACCGCTATTATCGAGGCGCTGACCCGTGACGCGAGGGACCGGGCACAGTTTGCGGGCGCACAGACGGCGGCGCTATCCATGGCGTCTTTGCGCGCCACCACCGAAGAGATCCGCAGCCATGACGGGCGCGAGATTGCCTGTGTCAGAGGGACGCTGCTGGAGAGCGGGAAGCAGGCCGCGTTTTATCCCGGAGCCCTGCCGGATGATCCGTCGCATCTGTTGGGTCCGGCACGTGAAGGCGCGGACCGCTGGCTGGATGACAGGTTTCAGTCGATGGCGTTTGCCCCTGCAAAACTGGATTTGCGCCCCGGCGACGGGCCTCCGCATATCCGGCTGGACCGGGCGGCGCAATTCCTGATCGGAGATCGGTTGTGAGCGTCGTCCTGCGCCCCGCCCGCAGCACCGATGCGGGATCGACCGGCGGCATTCTGCACCATTTTGCGCGCGAGCATGACTGGATGCCCGAACTGCACAGCCTTGCGCAGACCATTGCGTTTTGCGGGACGATGATCGACCGGGGGTGGGTAGAAGTCGCCGAGGTCGACGGGCAGGTCGAAGGGTTCATCGCGCGCAATGGGCCCGAGATCCTGTCGCTCTACCTGTCCCCTTGCACGCGCGGGCAGGGGATCGGGCGGCAGCTTCTGGGTCGGGCCAAGACACAATGCGCGCGGCTGGAATTGCGCGCGTTTGAGGCCAATGCAGGCGCGCAACGGTTCTACCTGCGCGAAGGCTTTGCCGAGACCAAGCGCAGTACCGGCAGCGACAATGATGAAAAGCTGCCCGATATTACCTATGTCTGGCGCAAGGAGAGCGATGGCGATGACCCAAGGCCCGATACTGATTGACCTCGAAAAGGCCGAGCAGCCCGAGCACGGCGTCGCCGACGCGCCCCCGGTTCCCGATGTCGACTTGGCCGACCCCGCCGAGGGACACGCGATGCAGGTCGCGGCGCGGGTCGCCGCGCATCGCCCGTCGCTGCTGTCGCGCCTGTTCTGGGGATTGGCGCTGGCGGTGGTGAGCGGGCTCGTGTCGGTCGCTGCCTGGGATTTCGCGGCGTCACTGATCGCACGGGCACCGCTGCTGGGCTGGCTGTTGTCGGGGCTGATGCTGGCGCTGGTGCTGGTGGCACTCCTGTGGTCGCTGCGCGAGTTGGTGGCGCTGGGGCGGTTGCGCCGTGTGGATGATCTGCGGCATGCGGCGAACGCGGCGCTGACAGACGCGGATCTGGCCCGCGCCCAGACGGTGACTACGCGGCTACTGGCGTTGTATCGTGGCCGCGATGATGCGCAATGGGGATGTGCCCGGCTGCGCGAGCGCCAGGCAGAGCAGTTCGATGCAGAGACCCTGCTGGCCTTGGCCGAAGACACGGTTCTGGCACCGCTGGATGCCGCTGCCAGCCGCGAGGTCGAGGCCGCCGCGCGCCAGGTGGCAACCGTCACTGCGCTGGTGCCCATGGCGCTTGCCGATGTCGCCACTGCCCTTGCCGCGTCACTGCGCATGATCCGGCGTATTGCCGAAATTTATGGCGGGCGGGCCGGGTTCATCGGCAGCTGGCGGCTCACACGCGCGGTGTTCACGCATCTGGTGGCAACCGGTGCGGTGGCGGTCGGGGATGATCTGCTGGAGCCGGTTCTGGGTGGCTCGGTCCTCAGCCGTTTGTCGCGCCGCTTCGGCGAAGGTCTGGTCAACGGTGCACTGACCGCCCGGGTCGGAGTGGCGGCCATGGAGGTCTGCCGCCCGCTGCCTTTCTCCGGGCGGCACAAACCCTCGGTCAAAGGCATGGTGCGCCGGGCGCTGGGCGGGCTGTTCCGCAAACCCTGACCAGAACGCACAGCCCGCCCTTCATCTGGCTGCAAATATCCAGGGGGAGTCGCGCAGCGACGGGGGCAGAGCCCCCGGGTACAGCGCGGGTTGCTGTCCTTGTCCGGCGTTTCGATCCCGACCGGGCAACGGCGCCGCATGCCCACACGCAGGACACACCCATCCGGCGTCATTCGCCGCAGCGGGCGGAACCTCTGGACCATCCCGCACGGGCGTCCTATAAGCGCGGCCATGTTTGACCGTGTGGCCATCATTATTCGAATTATATCCCCGGCGCTCTGACCATTTGAGACGCCGGGCAAAGGTGCTTGAGACCTCGCACTGACCGCTTCGATCCATATCCGACCAGATTATCCCGAGGACGCCCCCAATGTGCGCCGACACAACCCAGACACCTGATTACAAAGACACGCTGAACCTGCCCAAGACCGACTTCCCCATGCGCGCGGGTCTGCCCAAGCGCGAACCCGCATGGCTGGACCGCTGGGAGAGCATCGGCGTCTATGACCGATTGAGGGAAAAAGAGGGCCGCACGCCCTTCACCCTGCATGATGGCCCCCCCTACGCCAATGGCCACCTGCATATCGGCCACGCGCTGAACAAGACGATCAAGGACATGATCGTGCGCTCTCACCAGATGATGGGCTTTGACGCGCGCTATGTGCCCGGTTGGGACTGTCACGGTCTGCCGATCGAGTGGAAGATCGAGGAACAGTACCGCAAGAAGGGCAAGAACAAGGACGAGGTGAACATTGTCGACTTCCGTCAGGAATGCCGCAAGTTCGCAGAAGGCTGGATCGACATCCAGCGCGAAGAATTCAAGCGCCTGGGCATCACCGGCAACTGGCCCGATCCCTATATCACCATGGACTATCACGCTGAGGCGGTGATCGCGGATGAGTTCATGAAGTTCCTGATGAACGGCACGCTCTATCAGGGTTCCAAGCCGGTGATGTGGTCGCCCATTGAGAAGACCGCTCTGGCCGAGGCCGAGGTTGAGTATCACGACAAGGAAAGCTTCACCATCTGGGTGAAGTTTAGGGTCGTGAATGCGGGCGAACTGGATGACGCGTTTGTCGTGATCTGGACCACGACCCCGTGGACCATGCCGTCAAACAAGGCGGTCGTCTATGGCAAGGATATCTCCTACGGTCTCTACGAAGTGACCGGCGCGCCCGAGGAATGCTGGGCCGCCGTGGGCGACAGGTTCCTGCTGGCCGACAATCTGGCTGCCGACGTTCTGGGCCGTGCGCGCCTGAACGACGGCCAATGGACCCGCGTCCGTGACGTGACCAGCGATGAGCTGGCTGGCGTGCAACTGACCCACCCGCTGGCCGGAGCCGAGGGCGGCAATGGCGAATGGGACGACATTCGCGACTTCCGCGCCGCCGAGTTCGTGACCGATACCGAAGGAACCGGCTTTGTCCACTGTGCGCCGTCGCACGGGATGGAGGAATTCGAGCTTTATCGCGATCTGGGCATGCTTGAGCAGGTCATCACCTATAACGTGATGGACGATGGCAGCTTCCGTGCTGATCTGCCGTTCTTTGGCGGTAAATACATCCTGTCTCGCAAGGGTGGCGAGGGCGATGCGAACAAAGCGGTCATCGACAAGCTGGTCGAGGTCGGCGGGCTGCTGGCGCG
>JAOXSC010000067.1 GCA_025800215.1 Marinibacterium sp. | reverse complement strand
GACATTCACACGCAATGGGTGGTCAATGCCGCCGGGCTCTGGGGGCGCGAGGTGGCGGGTATGGCGGGGCTGACCCTGCCGCTGCAACCGACCGAGCATCAGTATTTTGTCACCGACGCCATTGCCGAAGTCGAAGCGCTGGACCGCCGGCTGCCGTCCATCGCGGATCGCGACGGCGAATATTACTTCCGGCAGGAAGGCAACGGATTCCTGATCGGCGCCTATGAAAAGGACATGCGGTTCTGGGCCGAAGACGGCACGCCGCTGGATTTTGCCCATGATCTGTTCCCCGACGATCTGGACCGGATCATGGACAATGTGATGCGCGCCACCGAACGCGTGCCATCGGCGGCGACGGCCGGGGTCAAACGGGTGATCAACGGTCCGATGATCTGGTCGCCCGACAGCTCGGCCTTGTGGGGGCCGGTGCCTGAGCTGCGCAATTATTTCCTGTGCGGCGGCATCATTCCGGGCTTTTCGCAATCAGGCGGGCTGGGTCTGCTCAGCGCGCAGTGGATGATCGAGGGCGAGCCGCAATATGACATGTTCGCCTGGGATCTGGCCCGCTTTGGCGACTGGGCCGACAAGGCGTTCACCAAGGCCCGCGTCGAAGACCAGTACGCCCATCGCTTTGCCATTCATTTCCCCAACGAAGAGCGCAGCGCGGGCCGCCCGGCCCGCACCCGCCCGGCCCATGACATGCAGCGCGACATGGGGGCGGTGTTCGGGCTCAATTGCGGGTGGGAACACCCGCTGTGGTTTGCCGATACGCCGGGCCAGCAGGACACCAACAGCTTTACCCGCCAGAACTGGTGGGGCCCTGTCGGGGCCGAAGCACGCATGCTGCGCGACGCGGTGGGCGTCATCGACATATCGAACTTTGCCAATTACGTGATCACAGGGCCCGGCGCGCGCGACTGGCTGGACCGTCTGGTGGCCAATCACGTGCCGGTCGACACCGGCCGATCCTGCCTGACGCCGCTGATTTCGGTGCGCGGAGGCGTGGCGGGGGATTTCACCATCACCAAGCTGGGTGATGACGATTACATGATGATCGGGTCGGGTCTGGCCGAGCGCTATCACCAGCGGTTCTTCAACATGATCCCGCTGCCCGATGGCACCACGTTCGAGGTCGCAACCAACCGGATCGCGGGCTTCAACATCGCGGGCCCCCGCGCGCGCGAGGCGTTGCAGCGGCTGACCAATGCGGATCTGTCCAATGCGGCCTTCCGCTTCATGCGCTCGGCCCGGATCGAGGTCGCAGGCATCGCCTGTGTCGCCATCCGCGTGTCCTTTACCGGGGATCTGGGCTGGGAACTGCATTGTGCCGCGACCGATCAGGTGGCGCTTTACACAGCGCTGCTGCAGGCTGCGCGCGATTGCGGCGGTGGTCCGGTTGGCGGGCGGGCGCTTGGGTCGCTGCGCATCGAAAAGGGCTATGGATCCTGGGGGCGCGAGTATTCCCAGGAATACTGGGCGCATGAGGTCGCGCTCGACGGGTTGGTCAAACTCGACAAGGATTTCCTGCACAAGGACGCCTATCTGGCGGTCAGGGACAATCCCCCGCGCGAACGTCTGTCGATCTTCGAGATCGACACCCCCCATGATGCCGATGCCGCCGGAGGCGAGCCGATCTTTACCCCCGACGGACAGCCCGTGGGGCGGGTGACCTCGGGCGCCTATGGCTACACGGTGGGCAAGTCACTCGCACTTGGCTTTGCTGATCCGCAGCGCGCCGGCCCGGGTGACGAGGTCGAGGTGTTCATTCTGGGAAAGCCCCACCGAGCCCGGATCCTGTCCGAACCGGCCTTTGACCCAACGGGTGCGCGGTTGCGCGGCTAAGGGCTTTGCGGTTCAGCCCCAGGTCCGGTCCAGCACCTGCAGCCAGTTGCCATGACAGATCTTGGCGATCAGATCAGGGCCATAGCCATGGTCCTGCATCGCCGCACGCAGCCGGGGCAGCATCGACACATCCGCGATCTGCTGCGGTACCACCGCGCCGTCATAATCCGATCCCAGCCCGACACCGTCTTCGCCCAGGATCCCCATCAGGTGATCAAGATGGCGCAACATCTGATCGAAGGGCACATCGGGCACCATCCGCCCATCCGCGCGCAGAAAGGCAGTGGCAAAGTTCAGCCCCACCATCCCGCCGCTATCGGCAATGGCGCGCAGCTGGTCATCGGTGAGGTTGCGGGCATGCGGCGTGACGGCATGCGCATTGGAATGGGTCGCCACCAGAGGCGCGTCCGACAGGCGCGCCACATCCCAGAACCCCGCCGCATTCAGATGCGACAGGTCGATCATGATCCGCAGCGCGTTGCAGCGCCGGATCAGCTGGCGGCCATGATCGCTCAGCCCCGGTCCGATATCGGGCGTGGCGGGAAAGCGGAACGGCACGCCATCGCCAAAGATCGTCGGGCGCGACCAGACCGGCCCCAGCGACCGCAGACCGGCGGCGTGAAACACATCAAGCGCGTGCAGATCGGCGCCGATGGCTTCGGCACCTTCCATATGCAGGATCGCGGCCATCGTTCCGGTGTCCATGGCCCGGCGCAGGTCGGCGGTGCTGCGGATGACGGTCACAAGGCCCGCGCGCTCGAGCTCAAGCAGGATGGACACCTGCCGCAGCGCCACGGGCAGCGCGCGGTCGGACGGGATCGGAGCGGGCAGCGGCAGGTCATAGCTGGGCTGCGTCATCTCATCATCTTCGTCCAGCGGATCGCCCGGTGACGGGATCCAGACGGCAAAGAACCCGCCCGCAAACCCGCCCTGCCGCGCGCGGGCCACATCAATGGCACCTTCTCCGGATGCCGCAAAGATGTCGGCGGCGCCTTGGCCGGCATGTCGTGCGAGACGGGACAGCACATCATTGTGCCCGTCAAAGATCAGCGGTGTGGTGTGGGTCATGGCCTGCCTCGTGGTCGCGTGCTTGGTGAAAGCCTAGCGAAAGACGGCAGAGGGGGGAACCGCGGCGCGCGCGCCGGATCCCCCGTCCGGGTCGCACCGGCGCATGTGGCGCCGATGCGGGACAGGTGGGATCAGGCCGCGGCCTTGGGTGCCAGACGCGCGCGGATATGCGCGGGGACCTGGCGGGCGCTCATGGCGCGGGGATAGTCGGCCTCGATGCGTTCGGCCGGTTCGCCGAAGCGATCGAGGAATTCGGCATAGTTGTCGAAGGCTGCGCGCGACGTGTTGTCGATGAAGGTTTCGGCCACCGCGCCATTGGCAAAGATCATGTCATGGGCGTCGGTTTCG
>JAOXSC010000059.1 GCA_025800215.1 Marinibacterium sp. | reverse complement strand
TTCCTGAACCGCTATGTGGCCTGTGATGGCGACCGCAACTACGGCGGCTATTGCAACGACGCCGCACAGGCGCTGATCGAAAAGCTCGACGTGACCGTGGACGAAGAGGCGCGCAATGAGATGCTGCGCGAAATCCAGATGATCGTGGCGGAAGAAGATCCCTACGTGTTCAACCTGACGATCCTGAAGGAACGCGCGCTGGTGAGCGATGCCTGGACCGGCTATGTGCCCGCCGTCGCCTGGAACCACATCAAATGGGATACGGCCCCGAACAAGTGATTGACATCACGCAAATAAAAGTGCGCGGCGGGCTGGTGCTCGCCGCGCTCATCCGGTGCTTGCAGGCGGGTTTGACCGCCCTTGCGGCCTGCGTGATTGTCTGGGCGCTGTTGCCGCTGGCCCCGGGCGATGTGGCGACCCGGGTGTTGCTCGCGCGCGGGGTCGAAACCCCGAGCGCGGCGGAAATCGAAGCCACCCGCGAGGCGTTGGGGCTGAACAACCCGTTGCCAGTGCAATTTGTCCAATGGCTCGGCAACGTCCTGCAGGGCGATTTCGGTCAGAGCTTCACCAGCCAGGCATCGGTCACCCAGGAGATCCTGGAACGCCTGCCCGCGACGCTCATTCTGCTCGGCCTTGCGCTGGCCTTTTCCATTGTCTTTTCGCTGATCTTCGCGTTGCTCGCTGCGGCGTTTCGCGATCACTGGCCCGATCATCTGGTCCGGCTTTACACCCAGATCGGTGCCGCGCTTCCCACCTTCGTTTTCGCACTACTGGCACTGACCTTTCTGGTGGTCGGCTTCCAGATGGGACAGGTGCTGTCGGATGTGACCTGGCGCGCCGCGCTGATCCCCGCTTTCATCATTGGCCTCGACCGCGCCGCAAGCTGGACTCAGCTTCTGCGCGCAGGGCTTCTGGAGGCGATGGCGTCGGGCTATGCCGATGTGGCCCGCACCCGCGGCGCTTCCGAGCGGCGCATCCTTCTGCGCCACGCCCTGCCCAATGCGATCCTGCCCTTTCTGACCGCCATCGGCGTCAGCGTCGGCGCGCTGATTGGCGGCGCGCCCCTGATCGAGGCGATCTTCACCTGGCCGGGCCTTGGCGCCTATTTGCTCGAAGCCCTTTCGGCCCGCAACTACCCGGTCATTCAGGCCTATGTGCTGATCGCGGCCCTGTCTTATGTCACCGCCGCCCTGCTGGTGGACCTGACAGCGCTTCTCATAGACCCCAGATTGCGGGAGCCGGGGCGATGACCGCACTTCCCGATCCGACCCGGCCTCGGCGCGTGCCGAAACACCTGCCGCGCCATCTGCCGGGCAAGCTCTGGCAGCACCGCACCGGGCGGTTTGGCCTCATGCTTGGCCTCGCATTGATCCTCTTCGCGCTGACCCGAGCGGTCTGGACCCCGCTGCCGCCCAATGCGCCCGATTACATCAGCGCCTTGCACCCACCGAGCCTGAGCCACCCATTTGGCACCGATGCCACCGGGCGGGACATGTTCAGCCGCAGTCTGGACGCGGCCCACCGTTCTATCGGCGCGGCCCTGCTGGTGCTGGGCGCGGTGTTCCTGATCGGGCTGATCATCGGCACTGTTGCCGGGCTTTCGGGCGGTGTCATCGACACGGTGCTGATGCGCATCGCCGATATTGCCATGACCCTGCCGGGGCTGGTTCTGGCCTTTGCCGTCCTTGGCATTCTCGGACCCGGGTTTGTCAACCTTTTGATTGCGCTCATT
>JAOXSC010000045.1 GCA_025800215.1 Marinibacterium sp. | reverse complement strand
CCCACCAGATCCCAGGCGACCCGTTCGGGATCGGCGCTGGCATCGGCGATGACCAGCGAATCGGTCGGCCCGGCCACCATGTCGATGCCCACAGGGCCAAAAAGCTGGCGTTTGGCTTCGGCCACAAAGGCATTGCCCGGGCCCACCAGAATATCCGCCGGTGCCGCCCCGAACAGGCCCTGTGCCAGCGCCGCCACCCCCTGCACGCCGCCCAGCATCAGCACCCGGTCGACGCCGGCGCGGTGCAGCGCGTAAAGCACCGCATCGGGCACCCCGCCGTCGCGTGGCGGCGTAGCGGCGGTGATGTGGCGCACCCCGGCGACCCGCGCCGTGGTCACCGTCATCAGCGCGCTGGCGATATGACCATAGCGCCCGCCGGGCACATAGGCGCCCGCCGCCTCGAGCGGGATCAGCCGCTGACCGGCGCGCAGGCCGGGGCGCAGCTCGACCTCGAAGGTGCTGACCGAATTGCGCTGTGCTTCGGCAAAGCGGCGGATGTTTTCATGCGCATAGTCGATGGCCGCGCGCAGATCCGGGTCGATGCGCTCGCCCGCTGTGTCCAGCCGTGCCTGCGGCACCACCGGATCGCCCTGCCAGCCATCCAGACGCGCCGCATAGCCAAGCGCAGCCTCTTCGCCGCCGGTGGCGATCCGCGCCAGCATGATCTGCACGGTATCGGCGATGTCGACGGATTGCCCGCGATCGGGGGTGCTTGCGGATTTCAGATATGTGATTGTCATGAGGTCCACCAATGCGCTAGGGCCAGATCACGGCCCCGGCCGTTGCTGCGTCCATATTCAAAAAATGCAAACCCCGGAGGGTCCGCGCGATGATCACCAAGGGCGTCACGCTCAAAGGTCTGGAAGTGTTCGAAGCACTCGCCGCGAGCGGATCGGTCGCGCAGGCCGCCGATATCACCGGGCTGAGCCAGCCCGCCGTCAGCCAGCAGCTGCGCAACCTTGAAAAGGCGCTTGGCAGCGATCTGGTCGACCACGGGCGCCGCCCCATGCGGCTGACCCCGGCCGGGCGCAGCTTTCTGGCCCGCACCGAAGCGGTCCTGCGGGAATTGCGTCTGGCCCAGAGCGAACTGACGGTGATGGACCTGAGCGATCTCAGCACCCTGTCCATCGGGCTGATCGACGATTTCGACAATGACCTGACGCCGTTTCTGGTCACCATTCTGGCCGAAAGCATGACCAATTGCCGGTTCAAGCTGATCACCGCCGCCAGCCACGAGATCAACACCGCCATGCAGGACCGCAAGCTGCATATCGCCGTGGCCGCGTCGGGGGGCGAGGTGCTGGATGGTGTGGTCGAATACCCTTTGGTGCGCGATCCCTTTGTGCTGGTGGCCCCGCGCGACCGCGTCAGCCACCCCGACCGCGTTATGGAGGATCTGACCGGCCTGCCGCTGTTGCGATATGATCAGGAACAGCTGATCGGCCGTTTGATCGAAGCCCATCTGGCGCGCCACAAGCTGGCCTTCGACACCCGGTTCGAGATCGGCAGCCATCCGTCGCTGATGGCCATGGTGGCGCGCGGCATCGGCTGGGCGGTCACCACCCCGCTTGGATACATGCGCGCGCTGCGCTTTCATGATGAGATTTCGGTCTTTCCCCTGCCCTTTGGCGCGATGTCGCGGACCATATCGCTTTATGCCGCGGATGACTGGGCCGACCGGGTGCCGCGCGACGTGGCCAACACGATGCGCCTGCTGGTCCAGCGCCACATGATCGACCCCGCCGTCGGCCACCTGCCCTGGCTGGCGGGCGAGCTGCGTCTGATCGACAGCTAGGGGCAATGGGGTCATCGGGCGGCCTTTGGCAGTTGCGCGGGTGTCCGATGAATTTGGTGTCCTGAAATGCACCCCGGCAAGGGGGCATCCCCGAGATTTGAAAACGCGTGTCCGCCGATTTCAGAAACCTGAAACCGCCCGCCCCTAAGCGCCCGTCAGATCAGCACAAAGCCCGGCCACACAGGTTTCGATCAGATCGAGCGTGCCGTCGAAATCGCGGGTATAATAGGGATCGGGCACATGGTCGGCGCGCTCGGGGCCGTAGTCGGTCAGCAGGCGCACCGGCGTGTCACGGCCTGCCGGGCGCAGCGCCTCGATGGTGCGCAGGTTGTCGGCATCCATCGCCAGGATCAGATCAAACCGGTCGAAATCCTGCGCCGCAAACTGGCGCGCGCGCAGCGGCGACAGGTCATAGCCCCGGCGCGCCCCGGCCTGCTGCATGGGGCCGTAGGGCGGCTCGCCCACATGCCAGCCGCTGGTCCCGGCGCTGTCGATGCGCAGATCGGGCGCGTGGTGGCGCAACACCGCTTCGGCTGCGGGCGACCGGCAGATATTTCCAAGACAGACAAACAGAATGGTGGTGGTCATAGGGCGGGGCTCCGGTCATTGTTGGGGGATATGTAACGCGATCGGGGGGACCATGGGAACGCGACGCACAGGCAAGATCGTCATTCTGACCGGCGCGGGCATCTCGGCCGAAAGCGGGCTGGGCACCTTCCGCGACGAAGGCGGGCTTTGGTCGCAGCATCGCATCGAAGACGTCGCCACCCCCGAAGGGTTTGCCCGCGATCCCGCCCTGGTGCAGGAGTTCTACAATGCGCGCCGGGTCCAGGCCGCCGCCGCCCGGCCCAACGCCGCGCATCTGGCGCTGGCCCATCTGCAAGAGGATCATCGCGGCGAGGTGGTGATCGTGACCCAGAATGTCGACGCCCTGCACGAAGCGGGCGGCGCGCAGTCCGTGCTGCACATGCATGGCACACTGGCCGGGGCGCTCTGCGCAGGCTGCGGGCACCGCTGGCGCGCGCCCGACACCATGGCCGTGGGCGAAGCCTGCCCCGCCTGCGCGGCCCCGCTGGCCCGCCCTGACGTGGTCTGGTTCGGGGAAATGCCCTATCTCATGGATGAAATCTTTGGCCATCTGGCCAGCTGCGATGTCTTTGCCGCCATCGGCACCTCGGGCGAGGTCTATCCCGCCGCAGGCTTCGTGCGCGAAGCCGCCGCCTATGGCGCGCATACGGTCGAGCTGAACCTGGAACCTTCAAGCGTGGTCTCGGCCTTTGCCGAAACCCGCTTTGGCAAAGCCACCGACATCGTGCCCGCCTGGGTCGACGATCTGCTGGGCCAGACTGTCCGCTCCTGACGTTGCAGAACGGGGCCGGGCGGGATGGGCGCAGGGACGAGCCCCCGCGCCCAGGCGAGCTTAGTTGCCGTGTGTGTGACCGCCCTGGTGGGCGTGGGCGTGGCCGTCCTTGCGCTCAAGGTCCACAGGGATTTCAACGGTGACATCCCCGGCCTGCTCAAAGGTCAGAATCACTTCGACCACATCGCCCTGGTTCAGCGGGCGGGTGAGGCCCATGAACATCACGTGATCACCCCCGCGTTTGAGCGCATGCGCGCCGCCTGCGGGGATGGCAAAGCCGCCTTCGACCTCGCGCATCTGCATCACGCCATCGCCCTTGTCGATGTGGGTGTGAAGTTCGACGCGCTTGGCCACGTCCGAGCTGGCCCCGATCAGCTGGTCATCGCTGGACCCGTGGTTTTCGATCACCATGAAGGCTGCGCCCGCCTTGGCATGGGGACCAGAGGCCCGCGCATAGGCATCAGTGATGTCCAGCCCATCCCCGGCAAGGGCGGCGGTGGCGGTGGCAAGGGCCAGAGCAACGGTGGTGGCGGTCGCGGTCAGACTGTGTTTGAACATTGGATCTGTCTTTCTGTCGGTCTTGATGTGTCAGGATCAGGCAGGCTCGGGTGCGGGTGGTGCACGGGCGCGCGGGCGCTGCAGATCGCGGCCCTGAGCGGCCTGAGACAGAACGTGAAGGCGCTGCACCGTCCGGACCGCCGGGCGCACCGGCAGATCCAGCCCCGGCAACGGCGCCGACAGCAGCGTCAGCGCATAGTCGGGGCACAGATGGGTGGCACTGGTGGGCACCCCATCGGCGTCCAGATAGATCACCGTGGTCGTGGCCCCTGCACAGATCACCATCTGATCGGTCGCCATGGCCTGACCGCGCGCCTGAACGGCGGTCTGGGCCGTAAAGAGCAGGCTGACCACAAGGGCCATCAGACAGAAAAGGCGCACGAGCGAAGACATGGCGCGGACTATAGGCGCGGCACCGGCGGGGACAAGGGGCTGCATCGCGGGCAGCATGGCGGGCGCCACAAGAAAAACCCCGCACAGAGCGCGAAGGCTCTGGCGGGGATCTGGGTCTTTGCGGGGTCTTGGGGCCCCTTTCGAGATCTTCCTGTCTGTCCCGGGGAAGATAGCATCATGCAAAACCCCGAACCATCGGTCCGGGGCTTTTAAGGGCGTAGGCCCATATTCTTGGACGTCCTGTAAACAGTCGGGTCTGGCCCTGTGCTGCCCGTCAGGATCAAGAGCACAAGGCTCAGGCAGCGGCCTGTGCTTTGGCGATCTCTTTCTTGATCTTCAGCGCGGTTTCGGACAGTTCTTCGTCCTTGGCTTTGGCCAGGAACGCGTCCAGACCACCACGGTGGTCGACCGAGCGCAGAGCCGCCGCCGAGATGCGCAGCTTGACACCACGACCCAGCACTTCGGATTGCAGGGTCACGTCGTTCAGGTTCGGCAGAAAACGACGCTTGGTTTTGTTGTTGGCGTGGCTGACATTGTTGCCAGTCATCGGCCCTTTTCCGGTCAGTTCGCAACGACGCGACATGGTTTCTTCCTTTGTCTGGGTGACGCCGGTTCCAGGACCGCGTCAAACACAAGGGGCGCCGCCATTGGCTGCGCCCGAAATCTGGTTTGGGGGACATACGGGGAATCGCGGGTGGGGTCAAGCGGTAGGTTGCGAAATTGCTGAGCCGCGATCAGGGGCCCCTGTTTTGGGGGCCATTGCCCGTCTGGGCAGATGGCCGGTTCCCTTGGGCAGGCGGCTGGGGCTCTGCCCCAGACCCCGAGGTATTTCGGGCCACAAAGAAGCGGCAGGTCAGGCGTTGTTGAGATGGGTGAGCATCTCATCCACCGCCGAGGCGGGCGAGAGTGCCCCCGAGGCGACGCTGTCGCCCAGCTGGTCGAGGGTCTGGCGCGCCTCTGGCGTATCGAGCCGGGCCAGGAGCGCGTCGCGCAGTTCGGCCTGGAACCAGTAGCGGGCCTGATCGGCGCGGCGGGTCTGCCAGTGCCCCTGGTCGCGGCGCCAGTCTGTCAGCGTCTGCATGTCGTCCCAGGCTTCGGTCAGCCCGTCTTCGGCCAGGGCCGAGACCATGAGCGCCCTGGGAAACCCGTCGGGGTCCTGGGGGCGTTTGCGCAGGAGCCGCAGCGCGCCTGCGTAGTCGGCGCAGGTGCGCATGGCCACGGGTTTGAGATCGCCATCGGCCTTGTTCACCAGAATCAGGTCGGCCATTTCCATGATGCCGCGCTTGACGCCCTGCAGCTCGTCCCCGCCTGCGGGGGCCAGCAGCAGCAGGAAGAGGTCGGACATTTCCGCCACCACGGTTTCGGATTGCCCGACACCCACGGTTTCGATGAGCACCACATCATAGCCTGCCGCTTCGCAGAGCGCGATGGCTTCGCGGGTGCGGCGGGCGACGCCGCCCAGATGGGTCTGGCTGGGCGAGGGGCGAATGAAGGCGCCGGGATCGCGGCTGAGCCGGTCCATGCGTGTCTTGTCGCCCAGGATCGAGCCGCCCGAGCGGGCCGAAGACGGGTCGACCGCCAGCACCGCAACCCGGAGCCCCTGTCCGATCAGCATCATGCCGAAGGCTTCGATGAAGGTGGATTTGCCCACCCCCGGCGTCCCCGACAGCCCGATGCGCAGGGCCTGCCGCCCTGCCCCCGAGAGCCGGTCGAGCAACCGCGCGGCCTGCGCCCGGTGATCGGCGCGCTGGCTTTCGACCAGCGTGATGGCCCGTGCGAGCGCCCGGCGATCCCCCGTCAAGACCTTGTCAGCAAGTGTATCGGTATCCATGTCTTACTCCGCGCCCTTTTTCGGCGGGTCTAGTTGCCTTGGCCGGGCGGGGTTTGTCCAGAGCGGGCGGGAGAGTGCGGATGAGAAATCGGTCGATCGGGGGCATCCTGGCGGGCATCTTGCTGATTTTGGGGTCGGGCGCGGTCAGCGCCCAGACCGCTGTGCAGCAGACGCAAGAGCGTTACGTGGTGCGCGCGCTTGGGGTCAAGGTGGGTGAAATGGCGCTTGGCGGCAATGAAAACGGCAGCACCTACAAGGTGGTGTCGGAATTCACCACCACGGGGCTGGCCGGGGCGGTCGCGGGCGTGCGGTTTGTGCTGAACGCCCAAGGGCGCATCCGCGATGGCCGGTTTCTGCCCCAAAGCTACAGCGAAGACATGGATACAGGCGAACGTGAAAGCCGCGCGCGGCTGACCTATCGCAACGGCGTGGCGCGGGCATCGGGCCCGGATGTGGATGCGAACCGCGCCCGCAAGGTGTCGGATGAGCAGCAGCGCGGGGCCGCCGATCCGCTGACCGCTTTGTACCGGGTGTTTCGCAGCCAGCCCGAAAGCGAGCTATGCGGGTTCACGCAGAAGATCTTTGACGGCGACCGGCTGACGCAGTTTTCCTTTGGCGCGCCGCAGCGCGACGGCGACCGGGTGGTCTGCCGTGGCGAATTCCGGCGGCTGGCAGGCTACAAGCCCGAGGATCTGGCCAAGGGGCCCTTTGCGCTGACCGCGCGCTATGACGCGGCCGGCGATGGGCGCATGCGGTTGCAGCAGTTGCGCGCCGACACGATCTATGGGCCGGCGACGGTGACGCGCAAATAGCGTGGCAGCTTGGGGAACTCTGGACCGGGGCACGCATCTGGCGGATAAGGCGCCATGACGTTTCGATTTCCAGACACTCTGCCGATTGACGACGCGCTGCCCGCGCTTCTGGAGGCGCTGCGCACCCATGGGCGCGCGGTGCTGCAGGCCCCGCCCGGCGCGGGCAAGACCACGCGGGTGCCGCTGGCGATCCGTGCGGCCGACCTGACCGGACAGAAGATCGTGATGCTTGAACCGCGCCGCCTGGCCGCGCGCGCCGCGGCCGAGCGCATGGCCGCCACGCTGGGGGAAAAACCGGGCGAAACCGTGGGCTACCGCGTGCGCGGCGAGGCGCGCGTGTCCAAGACCACGCGCATCGAGGTTGTCACCGAAGGCATCCTGACCCGCATGGTGCAGTCGGATCCCGATCTGCCCGGCATCGGTGCGGTGATCTTTGACGAGATCCACGAACGCTCGCTCAACGGGGATCTGGGGCTGGCGCTGTGCCTTGAGGTGGCGGGCGCCCTGCGCGACGATCTGCTGCTGGTGGCGATGTCGGCGACGCTGGATGCCGAACCGGTGGCCCGGCTGATGGAGGCCCCCATTGTCACCTCGGAAGGGCGCGCCTTTCCGGTGGACCTGCGCTGGCTGGACCGGCCATTGCCACAGGGTACGCGGATGGATCAGGCGCTGGCCGATCTGGTGATCCGGGCCGAACGGGACACGCGCGCCATGGGGGGCGGCCTGCTGGTGTTCCTGCCCGGCGAAGGCGAGATACGCCGCGTTGCCGCACGGCTGGACGGGGCGTTGCCCGGCAGTTGCCACATCCGGCCCCTTTACGGGGCGCTGCCCTTTGACCAGCAGCGCGCGGCGCTGACGCCCGAACCATCGGGGCGCAAGGTGGTGCTGGCCACGGCGATTGCCGAAACCTCGCTGACGCTGCCCGACATCCGCGTGGTGGTCGATGCCGGTCAGGCCCGGCGCGCGCGATTTGATCCGGGATCGGGCATGTCGCGGCTGGTGACCGAACGTGTGACCCGCGCCGAGGCCACGCAGCGCGCGGGCCGCGCGGGCCGGGTGGCCGGAGGCGTCTGCTATAAACTCTGGGCCAAGGGCGAAGATGGCGCCCTGCGCGCCTTTGCCCCGCCCGAGATCGAAACCGCCGATCTGGCCGCACTGGTGCTGGAGCTGGCCCTGTGGGGCGCGCGCGACCTGCCCTTTCTGACGCCGCCGCCCGAAGGCGCGCTGGCCGAGGCGGAAAAGCTGCTGCAGATGCTGGGCGCGCTGGATGCACAGGCGCGCATCACCGATCACGGACGGCAGCTGGCCCGGCTGCCGCTGCATCCCCGGCTGGGGCATATGCTGCTGACGGCGGGGCCGGATGCCGCGCCGCTGGCCGCGCTTCTGGGCGAACGCGATCCGCTGATCGGGGCGCCCAGCGATCTGATGCTGCGGCTTGAGGCGGTGAAAGACCCCCGCGCCTTTCGCCAGCGCCGCCCCCACGGGCTGAACCAGGGCACCATCGACCGCATCCGCGCCGAAAGCCGCCGCCTGACGCGCGCTGCCGCCCCGGCCTCGGGCGCCCGGACCGATCTCAGCCCCGCGCAGATCGCCGCGCTGGCCTATCCCGACCGCATCGGCCAGCGCCGCAAGGGCGACGCGCCGCGCCATGTGCTGTCGGGCGGCAAAGGCGCGCTGCTGGACGCCGCCGATACGCTGGCGGGGGCGCCCTTTGTGGTGGCGCTTGATACCGATGGCAACCCGCGCGAGGCGCGCATCCGTCTGGCCGCCGCGATCTCGGCGGCCGAGATCCGGGCGCTGTTTGCCGATCAGATCGCCTGGGTCGACAGCTGCGACTGGTCCAAACGCGACCGCCGGGTGGTGGCGCGGCGGCAGGAGCGCTTTGGCGCCATCGTTCTGGATGATCGGATCTGGAAAGACGCGCCCGACGACACGCAGGCCCGCGCCATGCTGGACGGGGTGCGCGATCTGGGCCTGCGCATCGACGGGGCGGCAGCGCGGCTGGTGCGCCGGGTCACGCTGCTGCGCGACGAAGGCCATGATCTGCCCGACATGTCCGACAGCGCGCTGATGGAGGGCATCGAAGACTGGCTGTTGCCCTATCTTGCGGGCATCCGAAACGCCGAAGCGTGGAAACGCTTTGACCCGCTGCCCGCCTTGCAGGCGATGCTGAGCTGGGATCAGACGCAGCGGCTCGACCAGCTGGCGCCCCCCGCACTGACCTCGCCGCTGGGGCGCAGGATCGCGGTGGACTACACCGAAGACGGCCCCGAAATCTCGGTCAGGTTGCAGGAAATGTTCGGCACCACGCGCCACCCCAGCGTGGGCGGAGCGCCGGTCAAGATCACCTTGCTGTCCCCTGCGGGGCGGCCCATTCAGATCACCAGGGATCTGCCGGGCTTCTGGGCGGGATCTTATGCCGATGTGCGCAAGGACATGCGCGCGCGCTATCCCAAGCACCCCTGGCCCGAAGACCCCACCCAGGCCGATCCGACCTTGCGCGCAAAACCGCGCAGATAAATCCCTGTGCGCCAGCCCGCGCAGATAAGCTGAACAGATCAAAGATCGAATCGGCACCCCCTGCTAGGCTTACCCCGAAGCCCGCCCGCCCCCGCAGGGCGCGGGCAGTGCCAGCACAGGGACAGATCATGGACGCCTTTACCTTTACCGCCTGGAACATCGAACATTGCGACAAGCTGCTGAGCGCGCTGGACAGCACGTCGCCACGCACCCGCGCCCATGCCGACGCCCGCGCCGACGCGATCACCGAAGAGATTGCCGCCCTTGATGCCGACATCCTGCTGATCAGCGAAGGCCCCCACGGCCCCGACCGCGCCCGCGCCTTCTTTGCCCGCGTGGCACCGGACCATGATCTGATCACCCGCCCCGGAGACGACCCCGATGACTATGGCATGAAAGGCGGCAGCGGCTTTGCGGGTCGGCAATGGCTGTGGTTTCTGGTGCGGCGCGGCACCCCCATCCGCGCCCAGTTGCAACATCTTGATCGCTGGGATGCGCTTGCCCGGATCGGCGCGGGCCGCGACTATCGCAGCGCATCGGGCCGCTGGGATGTGTCCTATCCCGAATTCCGTCCCGGCCAGGGCAGCACCCCCGACCGGCTGGCCTTTTCCATCGACGAAACCCACGCCCATTGGCGCCACCCGCAGGTTCTTCAGGTCGACATCGCGGGCGCCTTTGTCGAAATCATCGGCTGCCATCTCAAAAGCAAATACACCCGCGCCCCGGTCACGGGCGACGCCGATGACCGCGATTTCTTTGACCAGAACCCCGAGCTTGTGGCCGAACTGATCAAGGCCCGCACCAAGATCAGCACCGAATGCGCCGACATCCGCAACTATATCGAAGGCCGCTTTGCCGAAGCCGCACATGCCGCGATCATCGTGGCGGGCGATCTGAATGACGGGCCGGGCAAGGAACGGATCGAACGGCGCTTTCTCTATCATGATCTGCTGGGCGGGCTGCAGGGGGATGTGTTCTTTGCCCGCCGGTTTCTCAACCACGCGCTGTTTGACGCCGAAGATGGCGAACGCTGGAGCGTCCATTTCGAGGACGCGCTCGACAGCCGCCGTGATCCGCATATCCTGCTTGATCACATCCTGTTTTCACAATCCATGACCGGCAGCTTCACCGGCACCCCCTGCCCCTATCGGGCGCCGGGTGGCGGCGGGCGGGTCGAGCATGACATTCACCACCGGGTGAATTCCAGCCGCTTCAAATATGCCCGGACCAGCGATCACAAGCCGATCTCGATGCGCTTTGTGAAGCGCGATCAGGGCTGACAATCCGAAGGGCGCAGCCCAGGGCGCGTCCCGCCCCTGGGCTGCGGCAAGGCGGATGATCTCTCCCTGCAGCGCGTCAACTTCCGTCGGTCGGCCCTGCGCCAGATCCAGCGCCATGGACGTGCGCGCCTGTGCATCGACGCTCAGCATCGCGCGTGCCACCCGCCGGAACAGCGGCGTCGGCAGGCGCAGCACGTGCGGCACAAGGCGGGGCGACACCGGAAACGGCGCGTCAAAGGCGATCCCGGCGGCGCGCAGGATCCCCATCGCCTCGACCATCTGGGCCGCCATGATCCGGCGCCAGCCGCGATCCAGCAGCATGACCTGAACCGTCAGCCCCGAGAGCGCATTGGGGGCGTTGGTCAGGTTCACCAGCAGCTTGCCCCATTGCACCGCCGCGATCCGGTCGCTGTCGACCATTGGCAGCGCATCGGTCGACAGGACGGATGCAAACCCGTCCGGCCCCCGCTACAGCACGATGCCACCGCTGGTGGCGCGGTGATAGGATCCGGACCCGATGCACACCACGTTGAACGGTACCATGCCCGCGCGCACGTCACGCTGCGCCAGAGCGTCCCGCAGAACGCCCACCGCCTGCACCCCGTTCTGGAGACTGATCACAGGGGTCAGAAGCGGGCCATGTTCGGCAATCAGCGCCGCCATCGCGGCGGTGGCGCCGCTTTTCACGGTCACCAGAATAAGCTCGGCCCCGCCCAGACAGGCGGGATCCTCGCTCAGCTCCAGCCGCGCGGGATCGACCGTCAGCGACAGCCCGTCATGATCGCTCAGCCGCAGGCCAGATCCCGCGATGTCAGACAGCACGGGGCCACGCCCCAGCAGAACCACATCATGCCCCGCCGCCGCCAGACAGCCGCCCACGAAAAAGCCCACGGCGCCCGCGCCGGCAACAACGATCCGCATCGCCCCCCCTTTCCAGACGCCCGCCAGGGGCGCCCGCGCATGGCCGGATGGCCATGCCCAGCATCATGTGCGCCGCAAGGCGCGCCTTTGGATCACCGCCCGAGGCAATAGCGCATGATCGCCTTTTGCGCATGCAGACGGTTTTCCGTCTCGTCGAAGATGACCGAGCTTGGGCCGTCCATCACCTCGGATGTGGCCTCTTCCTCGCGATGGGCGGGCAGGCAGTGCATGAACAGAGCATCCGGTTTGGCATGCGCCATCAGCTCGGCATTGACCTGATAGGGGCGCAGGATGTTGTGCCGCCGCTCGCGCGAGCTTTGGGCGTCATGCATCGACACCCAGGTGTCGGTGACCACCAGATCGGCGCCCGACACCGCGCGCGCCGGATCGCGGTCGATCGACACCGCCACCCCGGCCGCCCGTGCGCGTGCCATGTAGTCGTCTTCGGGGTCGAACTGCGCGGGGCCGGTAAAGACCAGTTCGAAATCAAAGGCCTGCGCCGCGTGCAGAAAGGAATTGAACACGTTGTTGCCATCGCCCGACCACACGACCTTTTTGCCGCTGATGGTGCCGCGATGTTCTTCGAAGGTCTGGATGTCGGCCATGATCTGGCAGGGATGGGACCGGTCGGTCAGCCCGTTGATCACCGGCACCGACGCATGTTCGGCCATCTCCTGCAGCACGGTTTCGTCAAAGGTGCGGATCATGATCAGATCCACATAACGGCTGAGCACGCGGGCGGTGTCGGCAATGGTTTCACCATGGCCAAGCTGCATGTCCTTGCCCGACAGAACCAGCGTCTGCCCACCCATCTGGCGCACGCCCACGTCAAAGCTGACCCGCGTCCGGGTGGACGGCTTTTCGAAGATCAGCGCCACCATATGACCTGCCAGCGGCGCGTCGTCATCGGGTGCCCCGCGCGGGCGGCCCTGGCGGGCGGCCTTCATCGCGGCGGCCTGGTCGATGATGGCCCGCAGATCGGCTGCGGGTGTGGTGTGAATATCAAGAAAATGTTTCATGTCTTTGGTCTTTTCCATCTGTCCGGGGCCACGCCCCGGCACGATCAAATCTCAGCCCTGCGCAAGTGTCGTGGCCGCCCGGTCAAGCCGCGCCACCGCCTCGGCGATGTCGTCGTCGCTGATGGTCAGCGGCGGCAGCAGGCGCACCACATTGTCGGCGGCCGGCACGGTCAGCACTTCCTGGGCATAGCCCTGCGCCACCACATCCGCATTGGCCACCTTGCAGCGCAGCCCCAGCATCAGGCCCGATCCGCGCACCTCTTCGAAAATGTCGGGATGCGCGGCCACGAGCCCTTCGAGCTTCTGGCGCAGCAGCCCGGCCTTGCGGTTCACCTCGGCCAGGAAATCGGGGTTGGACACATGCTCCATCACCGCCAGCCCCACGGCACAGCCCAGCGGGTTGCCGCCATAGGTCGACCCGTGCGTGCCCGCCGTCATGCCGCTGGCCGCCCGTTCGGTCGCCAGCACCGCCCCCAGCGGAAAGCCGCCGCCGATGCCTTTGGCCACCATCATGATGTCGGGGCTGACCCCCGCCCATTCATGCGCAAAAAGCCGCCCCGTCCGGCCCACGCCGCACTGCACCTCGTCCAGGATCAGCAGGATCCCGGCCTCGTCACACAGCGCGCGCAGCGCCTTCAGATCGGTGTCGGGCAGCGGGCGAATGCCCCCTTCGCCCTGCACAGGCTCAACCAGAATGGCGGCGGTGCTGTCGTCGATGGCGGCGGCCACCGCATCCACATCGCCCCAGGGCAGATGCACGAAACCGGGCAGCAGCGGGCCAAAGCCATGGGTCATCTTTTCAGACCCCGCCGCCGCGATCCCCGCCGAAGACCGTCCGTGAAACGACCCTTCGAAGGTGATAATGTCGGTGCGTTCGGGCTGGCCCTGTTCGAACCAGAACTTGCGCGCCATCTTGACCGCCAGTTCACAGCTTTCGGTGCCCGAATTGGTAAAGAACACCGTATCGGCAAAGCTGTCGGCCACCAGCCGGTCGGCCAGCGCCTGCTGGGCCGGGATCTGATAGAGGTTCGACACATGCCAAAGCTGCCCGGCCTGATCGGTGAGCGCCTTGACCAGCGCGGGATGGGCATGGCCAAGCGCGTTCACCGCGATGCCCGCGCCCAGATCCAGAAAACGTCGCCCGTCTGCCTCGGTCAGCCAGGCGCCTTCGCCCTGGACAAAAGACAGGGGTGCACGGTTGTAGGTCGGCAGAACGGACGGGATCATCTGGATCCTCCTTGCAGTTTGAGCCCTATGGGTGCCTGAGCAAAGGGCGGTCGTCAACGATGCTTTGAAAGCGGGTTTGGAGAATGGCAAAAGGCCGGACCATCCCGGTCCGGTAAGACGCAAATTCAGCGTCGGCGTCGCGATACGCAGCTATGCCGTGTCAGTGCCATGGGCGGGGCTATAGCCCCCGCGCCCGGGGTTTGCAAAGAAAAATCCGCGCCCCCCGCCGTGCGCGCTGTGCCGAGCCCCCCGATCGACGCGAAATGAGGCTGGACAGGTGCCCGTCCATGGGCGCATGCAGACCCCATGACAGCCCCAGCCCACCCCAACGTGACCACCCAGACACCCCAGAGCGCGATGCTGGCCGCCGCCCTGATGCTGTCGGCCACCGCCTTTATCGCGGCGACCACGCTGCTGGCCAAGGCGCTTGGCACCGATGTGCTGGGCCCGGCCCTGCACCCGTTGCAGATCAGCCACGGGCGGTTTCTGTTTGCATTTCTGGGGATCTCGACCGTGCTGGCGCTGCGGCGCCCGCGGCTGACACGGCCCGCTTGGGGGCTGCATCTGGGGCGCACGTCCTTTGGCTGGGCGGGGGTGACCCTGATGTTTGCCGCCGTCGCCTATATCCCGCTGGCCGATGCCACCGCGATCAGCTTTCTCAACCCGGTCTTTGCGATGATGCTGGCGGTGCCGCTCTTGCGCGAACAGGTGGGGCCGGTGCGCTGGCTGGCGGCGGGCATTGCGCTTGCGGGCGCGCTGATCCTGCTGCGGCCCACACCCGACAGCTTTCAGCCTGCCGCGCTGCTGGCGCTTGGCGCTGCGATGATGATGGGGATGGAGGTGATTTTCATCAAGCGCCTGTCGGGGCGCGAACGCCCCTTGCAGATCCTGTTCATCAACAACGCCATGGGATTGACCATTGCCAGCGTGGCGGTGATCGCGGTGTGGCAGCCGCCCTCGGCCGCGCAATGGGGCGCGCTGGCGGCGCTTGGGCTGCTGATGGCCTGCGCGCAGGCTTTCTTTGTCAATGCGATGGCGCGGGGGGATGCCAGTTTCGTGGCCCCCTTCAGCTATGCCACGCTGGTCTTTGCCGCGCTATACGATGCACTGATCTTTGGCGTGCGCCCCGATGCGGTGTCACTGATCGGGGCGGGCGTGATCCTGACGGGGGCCGCGATCCTGGCCTGGCGCGAACGCCGGCACCGGACCAGGGCCTGAGCGCGCTCAGGCCTTGAGCCGGTAGCCCTTGCGCAGGATCTGCCAGGACACGCCCAGCACCAGCGCGGTGGCCAGAATGCAGATCGGAAGGCCCAGGCTGACCGCGCTGTCGGACACCCCGATCATCGCATAGCGCAGCCCGTCGATCAGATAGAACATCGGGTTGAGGCGGGTCAGCTGATACAGCACCTCGGGCAGCGCATCGACCGAATAGAACGTGCCTGACAGAAAGGCCAAAGGCGTCACAATGAAGTTGGTGATGGCCGCCATCTGGTCGAACTTATTGGCAATGATGCCCGCAAGGATCCCCAAGCCCCCCAGAAACGCCGCGCCCAGCGCCACATAGCATAGCGCCAGCAGCGGATGAGCCGGCACCAGCCCGATCACCAGCGCCAGCGCCAGCGCGATGGCCAGCGCCACCGCCACGCCGCGCACCACCGCCCCGGCCATGTAGCCCACCAGCAGCTCTGCAGGTGACAGGGGCGGCATCAGCGTGTCCACGATATTGCCCTGGATCTTGGAAATCAGGATCGACGATGACGTGTTGGCAAAGGCGTTCTGGATCACCGTCATCATCAGCACGCCCGGCGCCAGAAAGGTCAGGAACGGCACGCCCATCACATCTGCGCGCCGCGATCCGATGGCAATGGAAAAGATCAGCAGGAACAGACCTGCAGTCACCAGCGGCGCCAGCAGCGTCTGGGTCCAGACGGCCAGAAACCGGCGCACTTCGCGTTCGCACAGGGTATATAGCCCCAGCCAATTGACCCGACCGAACCGGCGCACGCCCATGGTCTGCGTTTCCTGCATGGCCGATCTCCTTTGCATTCGCGGCGAGGGCGCTTGTAACTCGCGCAGGGCTGGCTAGAATAGGGGTCTGGTGAAATTTTGTGGCGGTCAGGGATCCGAACGGATCCGGGCCGCCTTTTGGCTGGAAAGGCAAACCATGTCCTGGACCGACGAGCGGGTGGAACTTCTCAAGAAAATGTGGGGCGAAGGCCAGTCCGCAAGCCAGATCGCCAAGGAACTGGGCGGCGTCACCCGCAATGCGGTGATCGGCAAGGTGCATCGTCTGGGCCTGTCGAACCGCACCACCGGCGCGCCTGCGGCCAAGCCCGAGCCCAAGGCCAAACCGGCCGCGCCCAAGCCCGAAGCCAAGGCCAAGCCCGCGGCCCCCAAGCCCGAGCCTGCCGCCCCCGCGCCCGAAGCCGCGCCCGAGCCCGAGGCCAAGCCGTCGGCCGAAATCCGCCCGCTGCCGGTACGCAAGCAGATCATCCCCGCAGGTCAGCCGCTGCCGCCGCAGCCATCGGCCAATGAAATCAGCCCCGAGGCGCTGGCCAAGGTCAGCGAGGTCGAAAAGAAGGCCAAGAAGCTGACGCTG
>JAOXSC010000043.1 GCA_025800215.1 Marinibacterium sp. | reverse complement strand
GCCCAAAGCATCCAGCGCCGCCTTCGGCGCGCCGGTGCCGGGCTGGCCGACCTCCATGTGGATGATGTGGCGCCCGGCGGCCTCGGCAGCGCGGGCGGCCTCCATCACATCCATCACGATGAAGGCATCGACATCTGAACGGGTTGAGTTTCGCATGTGCATCTCTCATGTTGCGGCCATGTTCTTTGACCGCGTCTCCCGCGTATCGTCAATCCCGACCCTGGTGCTCGCGATTGTGCTGACCTTCTGGTCTTCGGTTCAGGCCGCCGCCGTGGGCCTGTTGCGCGATCCCGACATCGAACACGGGCTGACGCAGCTGGCATCGCCCATCCTGAACGCCGCCGGGCTCAGCCCCAGCCGGGTGCGGGTGCTGGTGGTCAATGACGGCGGGTTGAACGCCTTTGTCATCGACGGGCAGGCGATCTTTCTCAACTATGGGCTGATCCTGCGGACCGAAACGCCCGAAATGCTGCAGGGCGTCATCGCGCACGAGGCCGCCCATATCGTCAACGGCCATATCGCCCGCCGCATGGCCAACCTCAAGAGCGCGCGTGGCGCGGCGGGGCTGGGGCTGGCGCTGTCGCTTCTGGCGGCCGCTGCCGGTGCGCCCGAGGCCGCAATCGGCCTGGGGCTGGGCACGCAATCGGCCGCACAGCGCAGTTTTCTGGCCCATACACGGGCCGAAGAATCATCCGCCGATCAGTCCGCCGCCCGCTTCATGGTGGCCGCCGGGGTGAACCCGATGGGGCTTTTGGACACGCACCGGCTGTTTCTGGGACAGGAATCGCTGTCGGTGGGGCGCCAGGATCCCTACATGCGCTCGCACCCGCTGACACGTGACCGGATCCGCGCCGCCGAAGCCTTCGTGTCCCGGTATGGAGACACCACGCAGGAAGACCCGAACGCGCAATACTGGCTGGCACGCGTGCGCGGCAAGCTGTCGGCCTTTACCCGCGCGCCCGGCTGGACGCTGCGGCGGCTGAAATCGGAACGCTACAAGGATGTGCGCCTGATGCGCGAAGCCGTCGCCCATCACCGCAATTCGAAACTGCAACCGGCGCTGAAAGCCATTGATGGCGCCATCGCGCTGCGCCCCAACGACGGGTATTACTACGACCTCAAAGGGCAGATCCTGCTGGAAAACCGCAAGGTCGACGCCGCCATCGCCGCCTATGCCAAAGCCGCCAAGCTGGCGCCCAGTGAACCGCTGATCCTGGGCAGCTACGGGCGCGCCCTGCTGGCGGGCGAACGCTACAAAGAAGCGCTGGCCGCGCTGGAACGCGCCCGCGCCCGCGATTTCCGCGATGCCCGCATCCTGCGCGACCTGTCGGTGGCCTATGCCCGCACCGGACAGCCCGGCATGGCCTCGGTCGCGACGGCCGAACGCTATGCGCTGCAGGGTCGGATCAAGGATGCCGGCCTGCATGCCCGCCGCGCCATGGGTCAGCTGCCACGTGGCTCGGCCGGTTGGCGCCGCGCCGAAGACGTCTACATCGCCTATGAACAGGCCCAGAAACGGAGAAAATGATGTTCCGCCGCCTTTCCCCCCTTACACGGGCCCCGCTTGCATTGGCCCCCCTCGCATTGGCCCTCAGCTTTGGCAGCGCGCAGGCGCTTGACCTGGACAATCTCAGCGCCGACGACCGTACCGCCTTTCAGGCAGAAATCCGCGCCTACCTGCTGGAAAACCCCGAGGTGATCGTCGAAGCCATTGGCATCCTTGAAAACCGTCAGGCCGAAGCACAGGCGGCCAATGACCGTCAGGTGCTGGCCGACAATCTCGAAGAGATCCAGAATGACGGCTATTCATGGGTCGGCGGCAACCCCGATGGCGACATCACGCTGGTTGAATTCATGGATTACCGCTGCGGCTATTGCCGCCGGGCCCAGCCCGAAATCGCAAGCCTGCTGGAAAATGACGGCAATATCCGGCTGGTGATCAAGGAATTCCCGATCCTGGGCGAAGATTCCCTGGCCGCGTCGCGCTTTGCCATCGCCACCAAACAGGTGATGGGCGATGACGCCTACAAGCTGGCCCATGATGCGCTGCTGGAACTGGGCAGCGCGGTCAGCGACCCGGCCCTGCGCACCCTGTCCGACGGGCTCGGCTTTGACACCGATGCGGTGCTGGCCCGTATGGAGCACCCCGACGTGACCAAGGAAATCATCCAGACCCGCGCGCTGGCCCAGCGGCTGGGGATCTCCGGCACGCCGTCATTCGTGCTCGAAGACGAATTGCTGCGCGGCTTCCTGCCCGCCGACCAGATGCAGGTGCTGATCGACGATATGCGCAGCTAGGCCCGCAACGGGCGCCCACGCGGGGCCGGATGGCCCCGCCAGCATCGCATGCGCCGTCAGGCGCGCCGCTGGATCAACGCCTGCTACTGGGCGGCCACATCCGCATCGGATTGCGCGGCCTCAATCTCGGCGGCCTTGCGTTCGACCTGCTCGACGATGTGATCGACCATCTGCTCATTGGACATCTTGTGGCTCTGCTGACCGGCCAGATAGACCATCCCCGATCCCGCACCGCCACCGGTAAAGCCCACATCCGTCATCAGCGCCTCGCCCGGCCCGTTGACCACGCAGCCGATGATGCTCAGGCTCATCGGCGTCTTGATATGCTCAAGGCGCTGTTCCAGCATCTCCACCGTCTTGATCACGTCAAAGCCCTGCCGCGCACAGGACGGGCAGGAAATGATGTTCACGCCCCGATGGCGCAGGCCCAGGCTCTTGAGGATCTCATAGCCCACCTTGACCTCTTCCACCGGGTCCGCCGACAGCGACACCCGGATCGTGTCACCGATCCCCATCCACAGCAGATTGCCCAGACCGATGGCCGATTTGATCGTGCCGCTCATCAGCCCGCCCGCTTCGGTGATGCCCAGGTGAATGGGCGCGTCCGTCGCTTCGGCAATGCCCTGATAGGCCGCCGCCGCCAGGAACACATCCGACGCCTTCACGCTGATCTTGAATTCGTGGAAATCATTGTCCTCAAGAATGCGGATGTGCTCAAGCGCGCTTTCCACCATCGCCTCGGGACAGGGCTCGCCATATTTGTCGAGCAGATGCTTTTCCAGACTGCCCGCATTGACGCCGATCCGGATCGAGCAGTCATGATCGCGCGCGGCCTTGATCACCTCGCGCACGCGGGTTTCATCGCCGATATTGCCCGGATTGATCCGCAGACAGGCGGCCCCGGCTTCGGCCGCTTCGATACCGCGCTTATAGTGGAAATGGATGTCCGCCACGATCGGCACCGGGCTTTCGGCGACGATCTCTTTCAGCGCCAGCGACGACGGCCGGTCGGGCACCGACACCCGCACGATATCGGCCCCGGCCTCGGCCGCGGCCTGCACCTGGGCAATGGTCGCCGCCACATCCGTGGTCAGCGTGTTGGTCATGGTCTGCACCGAAATCGGCGCATCGCCGCCCACCTTGACGGGGCCGACACTGATCTGACGGGATGTGCGACGATAGATGTTGCGCCAGGGGCGCACGTGGTTCAGCGACATGAAGCAGATCCTTGGCTGACAAAAGCGCGGTGCCGGTTCAGCTGTCTACCTAGGGCTTTGCCCCCCGCCCCGCAACCGCTGTCACGGTCGCAAAAGGGCCGATCAGTCGGCCGGCGCAACCTCGGCCACGCGGGACGCTTCGACCACGCGCTGCAGGTCGGCATCGCGCGCCAGATCGGCCAGGGCAAAGCGCTCCTGCACCGCTTCGGGCGACATGGCGATGTTCTTGGTCACCGCGCCCGGCGCGCCGACGGGGCCGTAATGCGCGTCACCAAGCGCGAAATAGACCGCCCCGCTTTCGCCTGCGCGCAAGGTCGGAGGCTCTTCGGTGGCGGGGATGTCAAAGCTTTCGCCCGGCTGCATGATGCCTTCGAAGATCACGCTGCCATCGGCGGCGCGCACCCGCACCCATGACGGGCGCACGGTGACCATGCGCAGGGTCGGTGCGAGGTCTTCCACCACCTGCGGCACGGCAGGCCCCTGCGGCGGCGCAACCGCAGGCCCGTCGGGGCCGCCGGGGGCCACCCCCTGCACATCTGCCAGCGCCTGCCGGATGCCCAGATCCAGCGTCACTGCACGATCCGGCGCGGTGCTGTCGATCTGCGACAGGCTGTTGCCCCGGAAACTGCCCAGGTTGCGCGGATCCAGCGTGGCAATCGGCGCGTCACGCGCCACCAGCACCGGCACATCAAGCGCCTGCGGGCGATAAAGGCGGTCAAGCGCTTCATGCGTCTCGGCCGCTTCGGCGCTGACCTCATCCCCTGTCCCGGCCAGCGATCCGGCCAGCGGATCAAGATCGGACAGAACCACCGGCACCTGTTCCACCGGTGCCACCTGCACCTGCTGCACCTGTTTCAGAACGGTCCAGCCGCCATAGCCGATCCCCCCGATCAGCGCGAGCAGCACCAGAACGGACCCGATGGCGCGTGGTTCGATGCTGTGCAGCATCGCCTCGCCTGCGGGCACAAAGGGCGTCGATGGCGATTTGAAGGGATCGTTTTCCAGCCCCTGAGGGCGGCTCAGCCGCTGTTCGCGGGTGTCCTTGCGCGCAGCGGATGCGTCCGATGACATGCCATGGGCCACCGAAAACCCGCTTTCGCTGCAGAATTCGCGAAAGGTCCGGTCGGGATCAAGGTTGAGATAGCGCGCATAGGACCGCACATACCCCGCGACAAAGCCGGGCGTGTCGAAGGCGCTTGGGTCGCAATTTTCGATCGCGGCGATATAGGCCGCCTTGATGCGAAGTTCGCGCTGAACATCCAGAAGAGATTTGCCAAGGGTCGCCCGTTCGCCGCGCATCATGTCGCCAAGCTTGGCGTCATAATCGTCGAACCCCTTGAGGTCGACGACATGTGCGTCTTCAACGTCTGCTCCGCGTGCTGACCGCCGCATGATCATTAGAGCTGCCCCATTCCGCTCAACACGGCGCCCGTCCCCGGCGCGTGCTGATTTTTGTTTAAGGGAGCGTTACCATAATGCAACGATTCGTGATAGCGCCCCTGGGATTATGCGCTCATTTCGGCACGATTCAGCGCACAATGCGCCCAAAGAGTATCCAAAGCGTTAACAAGGGCTTCGATATCCTTGGGGCCATGCACCGGCGACGGGGTGAACCGCAGCCGTTCGGTGCCACGCGGCACGGTGGGAAAGTTGATCGGCTGCACGTAGATCCCGAAGTCTTCCAGCAGCATGTCGCTGAGTTTCTTGGTATGCACCGGGTTGCCGACGATGACCGGCACGATATGGCTGCCATGGTCGATCAGCGGCAGGCCCAGCCCCTTGAGCCGCAGCTTGAGGATCCGAGCCTGGGTCTGGTGCGCCTCGCGCAGTTCGGGCGCACGTTTGAGATACGCCACCGACGCCGCCGCCCCCGCCGCCACGCTGGGGGACAGCGACGTGGTAAAGATGAACCCCGGCGCGTAAGAGCGCACAGCATCGCACATCTTGGCCGAGGCCGCGATATAGCCGCCCATCACGCCATAGGCCTTGGCCAGCGTGCCGTTGATGATGTCAATGCGATGCGCCAGACGGTCACGTTCTGCGACCCCTGCCCCGCGCGGGCCATACATGCCCACCGCGTGCACTTCGTCGAGATAGGTGAGCGCGCCGAATTCGTCGGCCAGATCACAGATCGCCTCGATCGGGCCGAAATCGCCATCCATCGAATAGATCGATTCAAATGCGATCAGCTTGGGGGCGTTGGGATCGTCGGCCGCCAGCAGCTCGCGCAGATGTGCGACGTCATTGTGCCGGAACACGCGCTTGGCCCCGCCATTGCGGCGCACCCCTTCGATCATCGAGGCGTGGTTCAGCTCGTCCGAATAGATGATCAGGCCGGGAAACAGCTTGGGCAGCGTCGACAGGGTCGCGTCATTGGCAATATAGGCGCTGGTGAACAGCAGGGCTGCTTCCTTGCCATGCAGGTCGGCCAGCTCGGCCTCGAGCCGCCGGTGATAGACGGTGGTGCCCGAAATGTTGCGTGTGCCCCCCGACCCGGCACCGGTGGCATCCAGCGCTTCGTGCATCGCATCCAGCACGACCGGATGCTGACCCATGCCCAGATAGTCGTTGCCACACCAGACCGTGATCGGCTGCTCGGTCCCGTCGGGACGGGTCCAGACCGCATGGGGGAAATGCCCCTTGCGGCGTTCGATGTCGATAAAGGTGCGATAGCGCCCTTCGTCATGCAGGCGGGTCAGGGCTGTGTCGAGCTGTGCGGTGTAGTCCACCGTTGGCCTCCGGGCGTTGGGCGGGAATTGGGCCCGCGTCTCGTCAAGATCTTCCCTCGATATAGAACCGAAGGCGTTCAATCAATGACCGAACATGCTGCGGGGTGTCGCAGGCACAGGTCAGGGCGTCCTTGATCTCGAACAAGATGGGCGCATCGGAAACAGTGTCTGGACACCCGCCCGCAGGGGCGTAGGGTCGGCCCACCACTTTGCATCGGAGACCTGACCATGACGCTGGATGCCGTTCTGGCCCGCATCGACGCCGACCTGCCCCAAGCCACCGACCGGCTGCTGGAGCTGCTGCGTATCCCCTCGATCTCGACCGATCCCGCCTACAAGGCCGATTGTGACCGCGCCGCCAACTGGCTGGTGGCGGATCTGCAATCGCTGGGGATCGACGCGGCCAAGCGCCCGACGCCCGGCCATCCGATGGTGGTGGGCCATGTGGACGGGCCCGATGACGCGCCGCACCTGCTGTTTTACGGCCACTACGACGTGCAGCCGGTCGACCCGCTCGACCTGTGGGACCGTGACCCGTTCGACCCCGAACTGCAGGACACGCCCAAGGGCCGGGTGATCCGGGGCCGCGGGGCCAGCGACGACAAGGGCCAACTGATGACCTTTATCGAAGCCTGCCGCGCATGGAAGGCCGAACATGGCACCCTGCCCTGCCGCATGACCTTTTTCTTCGAAGGCGAAGAAGAAAGCGGATCGCCCAGCCTTGTGCCCTTTATGCAAGAGAACGCCGAAGAGCTGAAAAGCGACTATGCGATGATCTGCGACACCGGGCTGTTCGACAGCCGCGTGCCCGCGATCACCACCATGCTGCGCGGCCTTCTGGGCGAAGAGCTGACCATCACCGGCCCCGACAAGGATCTGCATTCGGGCATGTACGGGGGCGCCGCGATCAACCCCATCCGCGTGCTGTCGCGCATCGTCGCGGCCCTGCATGACGACACCGGGCGCATCACCGTTCCGGGGTTCTATGATGGCGTCCCCGAGCTTGACCCCGCCCTGCGCGCGCAATGGGACGGGCTGGGGTTCGATCACGGCGCGTTTCTGGGCGATGTGGGCCTGAGCCAGCCTGCCGGTGAACAGGATCGCAGCGCGCTCGAGATGATCTGGTCGCGCCCCACCTGCGAAGTGAACGGCATTCAGGGCGGCTATACCGGAGACGGCTTCAAGACGGTGCTGCCGTCCAAAGCATCGGCCAAGATCTCGTTCCGGCTGGTGGGCGATCAGGATCCGCTGGCGATCCGCGACAGTTTCCGCGCCATGGTGCGTGACATGCTGCCGCCCGACTGCACGGTGGAATTCGCCGACCACGGCGCATCGAAGGCCGGGCAGTTCGACATCTCGGCGCCCGCCTATGACAAGGCGCGCCAGGCGCTCAGCGATGAATGGCCCGATGCGGCGGCCTATATCGGCTGCGGCGGGTCGATCCCGATTGCCGGGCATTTCCAGTCCATCCTGGGCACCCCGCCGGTGCTGATCGGCTTTGGCAAGGATGACGACCAGATCCACAGCCCGAACGAAAAATACGACCTGGAGAGCTTTCACAAGGGGATCCGGTCGTGGGCGCGCATCCTTGATGCGCTGAGCTGACGCCAGACCGTGCCGGGGGCCATCTGGCCCCCGCCTTTCCATGGCGTGCCACCGCCAGAAAACCGCGACAGAACAGGCGACTAAAGCGCAAGGCTTATGCGTCACATGATCCTTTTGATATGCTGTCTGGGGAAATAAAGTGGCGCGGTTGACGGGGCTCGAACCCGCGACCCCCGGCGTGACAGGCCGGTACTCTAACCAACTGAGCTACAACCGCGCATCATCTTTCATGATCCTGTCCCGAAGGCCCCGGATCAGGGGTTTGCAGTGGTGGCGCGGTTGACGGGGCTCGAACCCGCGACCCCCGGCGTGACAGGCCGGTACTCTAACCAACTGAGCTACAACCGCTCACTGCGTGCCGCCCTTGGGCGACCGTTTGGGTGTATTATGGTCCGCGCCTGACCCCGTCAAGCGCGTTTTCCGCTTTTCTTGTCTGCGGCTCACTTTTTTGCGCGCTGCCCCGGCCCGACGGATCAGACAAACATGAAATCGCTGGCATCCAGCTGGGCGGCGCTGATCGAAACGTCCTCTTCGAGCAGGAACAGGTATTCGTCGTGATAACGGATGCGGACCGACCCGTTGGACAGGTCGTGAAAATCGAGATCAGCATAGACCGCATCATGCAGCACGATCAGGTCGATCCCGTCCTGGAAATCGGCAATGCGATCGCGTTCGCCATCGCGCACCAGTTCGAAACGGTCCGCGCCATCGCCGCCCTGCATCTTGTCGCGGCCCGATCCGTCGATCAGCGTATCCGCCCCGCTACCGCCATTGAGGAAATCCGTTCCCGCACCGCCATCCTGGCTGTCATCCCCGTCACCCCCCAGAAGCTTATCGTCACCAAGCCCGCCCAGGATCACATCCGCAGCCCCTCCACCGACCAGACGGTCATTTCCTTCGCCCCCGTCAATATAGTCGGATCCGGCCAGACCATAGGCCTTGTCGGCGTCGTCACCGCCCAAAAGCGTGTCTTCGCCGCGAAAGCCGCGCAGCGTATCGCGCCCGTCGCCGCCCGTCAGATGGTTGTCGGCGGCATTCCCGGTAATGCTGTCATCACCTGACCCGCCGATGGCATTTTCGATCAACGAGCGGCTGTCGCCCTCGTATTGCAGGGCGTTGAACACATGGCCCGGCGCCCATTCATAGGCAGATGCTCCGACAAACTGGGCGGCCGCGTTGAACCCCGAATTGAGCTGTGCACGCAGCGCATTGCCGCCCACATCCAGATCGACCACCCCGCCCGGTGCCAGGTCGATCTGCAGATCGGTGGTGAAGTTCGACAGGTCATAGGTGTCACTGCCGCCCCCATCCCAGATGGTGCGAAAGACAACGTCCTGCACCGGGGTCGCATCCACCACCCCGTCGATCAGGAACGCCCCGCTGAGCGGGTCGAACCCATAGGTCGTATCGCCCGACAGATGGGCAAAATTGGCGCCATAGATGTATTGGATCGCCGCAATGTCATACATCATGATCGACTGGGCATAATGCCCCGAGGCGTTGACATAGGCGGCGGGCTGTTCGTGCTGCCCGACAAAGCTGTTATAGGTCATGACCGTATAGGCCATGCCGTCGCGGTCCGGGGTCAGTTCGCGGGCCGGGCCGCCTTCGTGGCCGTGATCAAGGCCAAGGGTATGGCCGACCTCGTGCAGCATGGTGTGATAGGCATAGGTGCCCAGATCCGGCGTTTCAAAGCTGCCATTGCGATAGAGCGATTCGCCCGCAGATTCGCCGCCGCCCGGCGAATAGCCAAGCGCCGTCCCGATCCCCGTCACATCATAAAGCCGCAGCGTGCCGTCGCCATGGCCATCGCCGGTGGCGGGGCCGATCTCGACCAGTTGCAGCAGCGACACCGCGTCATACTGCGCCATGACCGTGCGGGCGGCCGCCTTTTGCGCCGCCGAGAACCCGTTGGCAAAGCTCACCCCCGATGGCAGGCCAAAGGAAATCTGTGCGGCACTGTCGGGAAAGCTGTAGGTGACAATGGGGGATCCCGAGAGATCCCAGGCATAGCCCCAAAGCAGCGCATCAATATTCTGATCGGCATCATTGGGATCGGTATCAACCGCAAACGTAAAACTGGCGCGTTCACCTGCCATTGACCTTCTCCTTAACAAATCAATCTATTGTGGTTCGATGGCCAAGGCCGGACCACGTCCAATACATGGCACAAGTCTGCACATTCGGACCCGGATGCAAAAGCAAAATCCGCCCCGCGCCCGCTCAGGCAGGCGGCGGGGACGACAGGCGCCGGGCGACGAAGTGATAGAAACTTTCGCCCCCATCCTGCGCGGCGTAGTCGGCGTTGAGCACCGCCTTGTCGGCAAAGACCTGTGCCGCACGGCCCGCCAGGGCGGTCGGCACACGGGATCGGCCAGCCCGAATGTCATCGCCATAAGCGCCATAGCGCCGGGCCACGCGATCCGCAAAATCATCCGCCCGTGTAACAGTCGCGGCACCGATCCGCAGCTCGTACCCGGCTATGGGTGACACCGGCGCGCGGCCACCCATCAGAGACAGAACCTCGACACTGTGAAAGACATCCTGCGCCGAAGTCTCGCGGAAAGGCCCGGCCAGATCGCGGCGCAGCAGCGGGTGAAAGCTCGCCCCGGTGGCGCCCACGGTTTCAAGATCCAGCCAGCGGCCCTGCGGCAGTCGAAGGATCTCGCGATCCCCCGCGATCACGCGGGTCTGCCCAAAGGCCGCCCTCTGCGCCTGCGCCAGTGGCAGCAGATGATGCAGATAGTCCGGCGCCCAGCTGTCATCGGCATCCAGAAACCCGACATAGTCCCCCCGCGCCAGCGCCAGAGCCCGGTTGCGCGCCGCCCCCGGCCCGCTGCGCTGCGGGCCGATGTCGGCAAAGCGGCAGGGAACCGCGCGCCCCACGGTGTCCGCATAATCCGCGCCGTCATCCGAAGCGATGATCAGCTCGACCGCATCCGGCGGCAACCCCGCCCGCGCCACGGACGCAGCCGCGCGCGCAATCGTCTGATGTGCCCGGTAGGCGGGCGTGATGACCGAAACGAGCGGGCGGCTCACGCCCCCGCCTGGACGTAGGGGACGCTCTGGATCGAGCGTCTCCAGAACCGCGCCATGAGCAGCGCTGCGGCCGTCAGAAGCCCGCCGACCAGCCCCAGCCAGATGCCCGTGGCCCCCAGCCCCAGCCCAAAGCCCAGCCCGTACCCTAGCGGCATCCCCACGCCCCAATAGGACAGCGCAGCCATCAGCATGGGCTGTGCGGTGTCCTGCACCCCGCGCAGCAGGCCAAGCGCAATCACCTGCACCCCGTCCATAAGCTGGAACAGGGCCGCCACCGCCAGCAAGCTGCTGCCCATGGCCACGATCGCCGCATAGTCGGGATCGCCGCGTTTGCTGGCATCCAGAAACAGCCGGATCAGCGGTTCAGGAACCAGCAGGAACACCGCGCTGGCCAGCAGCGCCATGGCCAGGGACAACCCGATCACCGCCACGGCGCCCCGCGCCATATGGGCGCGGTCGCGCCGGCCAAAGGCATTGCCCGCACGCACGGTCGCGGCGTTGGACAGGCCCAGATGCACCATGAATGTCAGCCCCGCCAGGCTGATCGCCGCCCCATGCGCCGCCAGCGCCACCGTCCCCAGCCAGCCCATCATCACCGATGACGCGGCAAACAGGGAACTTTCGCTCAGCATGGTCAGACCGATGGGCATGCCAAGGCGGAACACGCGAAAGAACGCCTCCCAGTCAGGGCGCCACATGCGCTGGAACAGCGCGTGTTCGGGCAGCACACGCACGGCATAGATGATGACACCGATCAGCGACGCCGTCTGCGTGACGATCGACGCCACCGCAGCGCCCAGGATCCCCAGTTCGGGCGCCCCCCAGTTGCCAAAGATCAGCATGTAGTTGGTCAGGACATTCACCGCTGCCGCGATGATCGTGATCCAGAACACGATCTGGGTGCGTTCCAGCGCGGCCAGATAGGATTTCATCACCATCACCGCAACCGCCGGGAACAGTCCCCAGCCCGCCACCTGCAGATACTCGGCCGCCAGGCCCGCGACCTCGGGCGTCTGGCCCAGGGCGCGCAGCACCGGTTCGGACCAGATCAGCAGGGGCATGGCGCAGGCGGCATAAAGAACGCTCAGCCAAAGGCCCATGCGGGTCACCCGGCGGATCCCGGTCTGATCGTCTTCGGCGGCCAGTGCGGCCACCATCGGCATCACCGCCCCGGCAAAGCCCGACCCCAGCAGAAACAGCGTAAAGAAATACGATCCCGCCAGCGTCACCGATGCCAGCGCTTCGACACTGTACCAGCCCAGCATGATGCTGTCGGTCAGCCCGATGGCGAATTGCGCCAGATGCCCGCCGATCAACGGCAGACCCAGCACCAGAATGGCGCGCACATGTCCCGAGTAACTCATCATGATCCCGGCTTAGGCCCCCCGGCCCGCCCCGGCAAGGGGGAACCCAAGCTGCAGCGCGGCGCGCCCGCCGCGGGATTGCGCATGCAGGCGGGGCCTGTAAGGTCGCATCATGGATACACGCTTTGTCACCCTGAATGACCGCCCGTTCTTTGTCCGCAGCTGGGGGACACCCGACAAACCTCCTCTGCTGATGCTGCACGGGTTCCCGGAATATGGCGGGGCATGGGCCGAACTGGCCGAGCGTCTTTGCGACCGGTTCTATTGCATCGCCCCAGACCAACGCGGCTTTGGTCAAAGCTGGGCCCCACCCGAGGTGGCCCGCTATCGCATCGCAGAACTGGTGTCGGACATGGTGGCGCTGATCGACCAGCTTGGCGGGCGCGTGACGCTGCTGGGGCATGACTGGGGGGCGGCGGTGGCCTATGGGGTCACAACCTATTTCCCCGACCGGATCGAGCGGCTGATCATCGGCAACGGGGTGCACCCCGTCCCGTTCCAGCGCGCACTTGCGGCGGGCGGCGCGCAATCGCGGGCGTCGGCCTATATCGAAGCGCTGCGCGCCGAAGGATCGGAAACGCGGCTTTCGGCTGACGGGTTTTCCGGGCTGATGCGGCTGTTTTCGGCGCATATGGATCTTGGCTGGATGACACCCGAACGGGCGCAGACCTATCGGCAGGAATGGGCGCGTGACGGGCGGC
>JAOXSC010000036.1 GCA_025800215.1 Marinibacterium sp. | reverse complement strand
CCCGCCCTGCAGCAGCGTATAGTCGGTCGAAAGATCGCCCTTCCACGCGCGGTAGCCTTTTTCGGTGCGCAGCGCATTGAGCGCATACATCCCGAAGGGTTTGGCCCCCGCCGCCAGCACCGCGTCATAGATCGCGGGCATCGACGCGGTTTCGGCGTGGATTTCCCAGCCGAGCTCGCCGGCGAAGGACACCCGCAGAAGCGCCGCCCATTCGCCGCTGACGGTGCAGTCCTGATAGCTGAGCCAGGGCAGCGACAGGTCGGCATCGGTCAGGCCCGACAGCACCGCGCGGCTTTGCGGGCCGGTGACGATGAGGGTGGACATGCGGGACGTCCAGTCTTCGATGGTGATGGACGAGCCCTGTGGCAGGTGACGCTGCAGCCAGTCCCGATCGTGCCATTGCGCCATGGCTGCGGTGACCAGGACAAAGCGATCTTCGGCCTCGCGGGTGACGGACATTTCGGTGACGATGCGCCCACGGCTGTCGGCGAAATAGACCAGGCCCACGCGCCCGACCTTGGGCAGGGCGCCGGTGACCAGACCGCGCAGCCAGTCATCGGCGCCGTCGCCCTGCACCTTGAACCGGGAAAAGCCCGGCAGGTCGAGCACGCCGCAATGGTCGCGTACCGCTTCGCATTCTTCGCGCACGCGCGGCACCCAGGGGCCGTCGCGCTCCCAGGTCTGGGTGGCGTCATGGCCGGTGTCGTCACCATCCTTTGCAAACCAGTTGGCGCGTTCCCAGCC
>JAOXSC010000026.1 GCA_025800215.1 Marinibacterium sp. | reverse complement strand
TCCAGCAGGGCCTCATAGGTCAGGCTGCCAAGGCGTTCGCCGCCCTCAAAGCTGGGATCTTCGATGTCGATCACCAGCAGGTCATGATCGACCTGCGGCAGCGCCTCTTTGACGGTGACGGAAAACTCGGGGTCGACCAGCAGCACCTTGGTCTCGGCGTGGTTGAGGATGAAGGCGATGATCGGCGCATCGAGGCGCGTGTTGATCGCGTTTAGAACAGCGCCGGCCATGGGAACGCCGAAATGGGCCTCATAGAGTTCGGGGATGTTGGCGGCGATAATCGAGACGGTATCCCCTTTGCCCACCCCACGGGCCGTCAGGGCAGCGGCCAGACGGCGACAGCGCGCATAGATCTGCGCCCAGCTATAGCGGCGATCACCATAGACGACGGACGGGTAGTCGGGATACACCTCCGCCGTCCGTTCGATGAAGCTGAGCGGGGATAGCGGCGTGTAATTCGCCCGGTTCTTGTCCAGATGACGCTCATACATATTGGCTGCTTGCATCCGCCAACCCTCCCAATTCGCGTGTATCGTCACATGACCATAAACACAAGGCAGTGACCATCTTGTAGAAATACGACAAGTGGCGGGGCTCTGGCGATACGCTATGATGACATCTGGCCCTATATTCGCGACCCCATTCGCGGTGATCTGGGCCATCG
>JAOXSC010000216.1 GCA_025800215.1 Marinibacterium sp. | reverse complement strand
GATGCGGAAATAGGTCGACAGCTCCATCGGGCAGCGCACGCCCGGCGGGACATAGACAAAGGACCCGTCCGAGAACACCGCCGAATTCAGCGTGGCATAGAAATTGTCCGACACCGGGACCACGGATCCAAGGTATTTCTTGACCAGCTCGGGGTGTTCGCGGATCGCTTCGGAGATCGAGCAGAAGATCACACCGGCCTTTTTCAGCTCGGCCTGAAAGGTGGTCCCGACAGAGACGGAATCAAACACCGCATCCACCGCAACCTTGCGCCCCTCGGCGGGGGCGTCTTCGGCGCCTTCGACACCGGCCAGGATCATCTGTTCCTTCAGCGGGATGCCCAGCTTTTCATAGGTGGCCAGCAGCTTGGGGTCGACCTCGTCCAGGGATTTGGGTTTGACCTCCATGGATTTGGGGCGGGCATAGTAATACTGGTCCTGAAAGTCGATCTCGGGATAATCGACCATTGCCCAGTCGGGCTCTTTCTTGGTCAGCCAGCGTTCATAGGCTTCAAGCCGCCATTGGGTCATCCATTCGGGTTCGTCATTCTTTTCCGAGATCAGCCGCACGATATCCGGCGTCAGCCCCTTGGGGGCGTATTCCATCTCGATCTCGGTTTCCCAACCGTATTTGTAGGCGCCGCCTACCTCGCGGACGGCATCGACGGTGTCCTGATCCACACCATCTTTTACCTGATCCTGGGTCCGCTCCTGGGTCTGGTCCAAAGCCGCCATGCGTTTTCTCCTGATCACGCCGCGCGGGCGCGTTGTTTTTTGCGTTGTTTGTCCCACGCTTCGGCAAAGCGCAGCACGTCCTCTTCGGTGGTGTCCCGCCCCAGCGAAACCCGGATGGCCGAGGATGCGATCCCCTCATCATATCCCATTGCCGTCAGCACCTTGCTCGCGCGGACCTTGCCGCTGGAACAGGCCGAGCCTGCACTGATCGCAAAACCGGCCAGGTCCATCTGCATCACCTGCGTTTCACCCTTCCATCCGGGCGTGGCAAAGCAGGTCGTGTTGGGCAGACGGTGCGCCGATTTCCCGACAAAAATAGTGTCTGAACTGGCAGCAGCAATAGTTATATCTAGAATATTTCTAAGTTTTTCGACGCGCGCCCAGATCCCATCCTGAATATCGCGTCTGGCTGCTTCAGCTGCGGCACCGAAGCCCGCGATTCCAATGATGTTTTCCGTGCCCGAGCGTCGACCCATTTCCTGCCCGCCGCCGGGAATGCGCGGGGTGATGTCGATGCCGGGTTTGGCAATCAGCGCGCCAATGCCCTTGGGGCCGCCGAATTTATGGGCCGACACAAGGATGAAATCGGCACCGCTGCGATCCATGGTGAACCCGCTTTTGCCGATGGCCTGCACCGCATCCACCAGCACAAACACATCGCGCTGCAGCGCCCAAAGCTGCTGGGCAAGCGCCAGCGTGTCCTGCATCACCCCGGTTTCGCTATTGGCCGCCTGCAGCGCCACGACACCGCCCGCGATATGATCGGCCAGCGGTGCGCCCCCCACGGTGCCGGTCAGTCGGCCATCGCCATCCACATCCAGCAGCGCACCACCCGTGCGGTCGATCCACGCGCCCACGGCGTCATGCTCGATGGCGCCGCCATGCATCACCGCCCCATCGGGCAGCGCCAGACCGGCCGCTTCGGTTGCGCCCGAGGTAAAGATCACATCGCGCGGCTGGCAGCCCACCAGATCGGCCACCTGCCCGCGCGCACGTTCGACCAGCGCCTTGGCCTTGCGGCCTTCGGCATGGACCGAAGACGGGTTGCCGCCCAGATCCATCGCCGCGATCATCGCGGCGCGCGCCTCGGCCCGTAGGGGGGCCGTGGCATTCCAGTCGAGATAGGCGCGGCTCATTCATCCACCACGGCAAAGAGCGTGGGCACCGCCGGGCACGGGGCCAGATCGTTTTTCACCACATCCGACAGGCGCGTCTGATGCAAGAACACATAGACATGGGCGCTCAGCCCTTCCCACAGGCGGTTGGTCAGCGATTGCGCGCGACTGCCCGAGGTCGCCCCGGAAGCGCCCGCCCCCTTGTGCATCGCATCCACCGTTTCATCGACAGCCGCCAGAATTTCCACCACGCGGATTTCCGTAGCTGGCCGCGACAGGCGATAGCCGCCACCCGGTCCACGGGCGGACACCACCAGATCGGCGCGCCGCAGTTTCACAAAAAGCTGTTCCAGATAGGCCAGAGAAATATCCTGACGGTCCGAGATTTCGGCCAGGCTCACCAGTTTGCCTTCGGGTTGCAGCGCAATATCGGCCAGCGCAACCATCGCATAGCGGCCCTTTGTCGACAGTTTCATGGGTACCCCCCACACCCGCAGCGACAAGGAACGTTGACCTTGACCGCGACTGGGCATATTTCATCTTGACGGAACCTTGCCGCCCCATGGCGCCAATTAGAACCGTTCTAAAATAGTCATCGGAAATCGTCAAGATTGTCCCGTTCCGGTACCGTAAAAAGACAGGACCCATCACTCTCATGCCCGAGGTCATTTTTCCCGGACCCGAAGGCCGCCTTGAAGGCCGCTATCACCCGCAGAAAGAAAAAGACGCCCCCATCGCCATCGTGCTGCATCCGCACCCGCAATTTGGCGGGACGATGAACAACAAGGTCGTCTACAATCTGCATTACGCCTTCTACAACATGGGCTTTACGGTTCTGCGGTTCAATTTCCGGGGCGTCGGGCGCAGCCAGGGCGAATATGATCAGGGCGTGGGGGAGCTCAGCGATGCGGCATCGGCGCTGGATTACCTGCAGTCGATGAACAACAATTCCAAGCATTGCTGGGTTGCGGGCTTTTCCTTTGGCGCCTGGATCGGCATGCAGCTTCTGATGCGCCGCCCCGAGATCACCGGCTTCATCTCGGTCTCTCCGCCGGCGAACATGTATGACTTTTCGTTCCTGGCCCCCTGCCCGTCTTCGGGGCTGATCATCAACGGCACCGCCGACCGCGTGGCGCCGCCGGCCGACACAACGGCACTGGTGAGCAAGCTGCACGAGCAAAAAGGCATCACCATCACTCATGATGAGATCGAAGGCGCCGATCACTTCTTCAAGGATCCGCATATGGACACGATGATCGGCAATGTGACCGGTTACGTGAAACGGCGGCTGACCGAAAACACCCGCTAAGCCGGAGCAACGCCGCAAAGGACACCGGATGCCACTGCACTATGTCTATCTGTTCTTTGCGGTGATCGCCGAAACCATCGGCACATCCGCATTGCAGGCCAGCCAGCAATTCACCCGGCTGGGCCCGTCGCTGCTGGTGGTCGGGGCCTATGCGGTGTCGTTCCTGCTGCTGGGGCTGGCGCTGAAATCCATCCCCGTGGGCGTGGCTTATGCGCTGTGGTCGGGTCTGGGCATCGTGCTGATCGCGGGGATCGGCTATCTGGTCTTTGGCCAGAAACTGGACCTGCCCGCCATGCTGGGGCTGGCGATGATCCTGGGCGGGATCGTGGTGATTCATCTGTTTTCCAAGACCGGCGGGCACTGATCCGCGCATCTGGGCGGGTCTCACGCAAGGGCCGGCGTGGCCTTTGCGCGAATTCTCTGGCCTTCTGCGCCGCAGCACGCTATGGCGCCGCAAATCATTCGGATAGGGCCGCCAGCAATGGATCTTCGCAACATCGCCATCATCGCTCACGTTGACCATGGCAAGACCACGCTCGTTGATGAGCTTCTCAAGCAGTCGGGCGTCTATCGTGACAACCAGGCCATCACCGAACGGGCGATGGACAGCAACGATCTTGAGCGTGAACGGGGCATCACCATCCTGGCCAAGGCCACATCGGTGGAATGGAACGGCACCCGCATCAACATCGTCGACACCCCCGGCCACGCCGATTTCGGCGGCGAGGTCGAGCGCATCCTGAGCATGGTCGACGGTGTGATCCTGCTGGTGGATGCCGCAGAAGGCCCGATGCCGCAGACCAAATTCGTGACCTCCAAGGCGCTGGCGCTTGGGCTGCGCCCGATCGTGGTGCTCAACAAGGTCGACAAGCCCGACGCCGAACCCGACCGCGCCCTGGACGAGGTGTTCGACCTGTTTGCCAGCCTCGATGCCAATGACGAGCAGCTTGATTTCCCGACCATGTATGCCTCGGGCCGGTCGGGCTGGGCCGATCTGGAACTCGACGGCCCGCGCAAGGATCTGTCGGCGCTGTTCGATCTGGTGGTCGAACACGTGCCATCGCCCGCACAGGCCGCGCATCGCGACGAACCCTTCCGCATGCTGGCAACCACGCTGGGCTCGGACCCGTTCCTGGGCCGCATCCTGACCGGTCGCGTGGAAAGCGGCACGCTGAAGGCAGGCGATACCGTCAAGGCGCTCAGCCGCGACGGCAGCCAGATCGAAAGCTTCCGCGCCTCGAAAATCCTGGCTTTCCGCGGCCTGACCCAGCAGCCCATCGAACTGGCCGAAGCAGGCGACATCGTCAGCCTTGCAGGCATGGCCAAGGCCACCGTGGCCGACAGCATCGTCGATCCGTCGGTTGATGCGGCCCTGCCCGCCCAGCCCATCGACCCGCCCACCATCACCGTCACCTTCGGCATCAATGACGGCCCGCTGGCGGGCCGTGACGGCAAAAAGGTGCAAAGCCGCGTGATCCGCGACCGCCTGATGAAAGAGGCCGAATCCAACGTCGCCATCCGCATCACCGACACCCCCGGCGGCGAAGCCTTCGAGGTTGCAGGCCGTGGCGAACTGCAGATGGGCGTTCTGATCGAAAACATGCGCCGCGAAGGGTTCGAACTGTCGATCTCGCGCCCGCAGGTGCTGTTCCGCGAAGAAAACGGCCAGCGTCTGGAGCCCGTCGAAGAAGTCACCATCGACGTGGATGATGAATATTCCGGCGCCGTGATCGAAAAGCTGACCGGCGCGCGCAAAGGCGATCTGGTGGAAATGCGCCAGAACGCGGGCAAGACGCGTATCATCGCCCATGTCCCGTCGCGCGGGCTGATCGGTTATCACGGCGAGTTCCTGACCGACACGCGCGGCACCGGCGTTCTGAACCGCGTCTTCCACGGCTGGACCCCGCACAGGGGCGCGATCCCCGGCCGCCGCGCCGGTGTGCTGATCTCGATGGAGAACGGCCAATCGGTCGCCTATGCGCTCTGGAATCTCGAAG
>JAOXSC010000203.1 GCA_025800215.1 Marinibacterium sp. | reverse complement strand
TTGCGCCCGCACTCTGTTGAACCACCCTGTCTTTTAAAGCTACGGGTGGCCCAACGAAATGGACGATCAAAACAAGAACCTCATTCTGGCAACTGCGCTCAGTTTCCTCGTGATTCTTGGATGGTTCATGCTGTTCCCGCCTCCCGAACCCGAAACGGCCCCGGCCACCGAGGTCAGCGAGATCACGGACCCAAGCACCGGCGCCCCAATTGCCAGCGCCCCGGCCGCGGCTCCGGCAAGTGATGCGGACACTGCTGCACAAGGCACGGCCACCGCTGCGCAGGAACCCTCGGACCTGCCCCGGCTGGCGATTGATACCCCCCGCCTGCAAGGCAGCATCTCTCTCTTGGGCGGGCGCATCGACGAGCTGTTCCTCAAGGATTACAAAGTAGCGCTGGACAATGACGACACCGTCCAGATGCTCAGCCCCGTTGGCGTGCCCTCGGCCTATTATGCACTCTATGGCTGGGCCCCCGGTCAGGGTCTGGCCTTTGAGGATGTCCCCGGCGCCAACACCGCCTGGCAGGTACGCAGCGGTGAAACGCTGACCCCCGACAGCCCGGTTATTCTGACCTGGGATAACGGCAAGGGCCTGACTTTTGAACGTCAGATCGAAATCGACGCCGACTATATGTTCCAGATCACCCAGAGCGTTGTGAATAACGGCTCTGGCACCGTCAGCATGGCCCCCTATGGCATTCTGGCACGTCATGGCGAGCCGCAGGATCTCAAGAATTTCTTTATCCTGCACGAAGGCGTGGTTGCCATGTCCGATGGCGAACTCTCTGAGATCGACTATTCCGATATGCCCGATTTCGATGTCCTGCCCAGCGAGGGTGCGCGCGCCGAGGTAACGCAGGTGGGCGAAAATGGCTGGATCGGCTTTACCGACCACTATTGGATGAGCACCCTGATCCCCGCCCCCGGCACCGCGTTCAAATCGGTGGCAAAATACGACGAAAGCCGCGACATCTATCAGACCGAGGCCGTTCTGCCGACACAGACTGTGGCCCCCGGCCAGACCATCAACGCCACCACGCAGCTGTTTGCGGGCGCCAAGGAATGGGAAACCATTCGCACCTATCAGCGCGGCGGTGTTGAGGGCTTTGTCGACAGTATCGACTGGGGCTGGTTCTTTTTCCTGACCAAGCCGATCTTCTGGCTGCTGCACGAGATCAACAAACTGATCGGTAATATGGGCTGGTCCATCATCGGCCTGACCCTGATCATCAAGGCGATTCTGTTCCCGCTGGCCTATAAATCCTATGTCTCGATGGCCAAAATGAAAGAGCTTCAGCCCCAGATGGAGAAGCTCAAGGAAGCTGCCGGTGACGACCGTCAAAAGATGCAGCAGGGCATGATGGAGCTCTATAAGAAAGAAAAGGTAAACCCGGCCGCCGGCTGTTTGCCGATCCTTCTGCAGATCCCGATCTTCTTTTCGCTCTATAAGGTGATCTTTGTCACGATCGAACTACGTCAGGCCGCGTTCTTTGGTCCGTTCCAGGATCTCAGCATGCCCGACCCGACCTCGATCATGAATTTCTTTGGCCTGATGCCCTGGGGCGCACCCGAGCCGGGCTCGCTCATGGCGACCGTGCTGATCGGTATTCTGCCGCTGCTGCTGGGGATCTCGATGTTCCTGCAGCAAAAGCTGAACCCGGCGCCGACCGACCCCACCCAAAAGATGATCTTTGCGTGGATGCCCTGGGTCTTCATGTTCATGCTTGGCAGCTTTGCCAGCGGGCTTGTGGTCTACTGGATCGCCAACAACACGATCACCTTTGCCCAGCAATATCTGATCATGCGCAGCCAGGGTTACACGCCTGACGTGTTCGGCAACATCAAGTCGAGCTTCAAGCGCAAGCCGAAAGAAGGCGCGGAATGACCGGTCAGGTCGCAAGCCTCTGGCGGCATCCGATCAAGGCCCATGGGCGCGAAGAGGTGCTGAGCACCACCCTCGCCCCGGGCTGCACCATGCCGGGGGATCGGGTCTGGGCCGTGACGCATGAGCTTTCGAAGGCGACCAATGCAGATTGGTCGCCTTGTCCCAATTTCAGCCGCGCCGCCAAGGCACCGGCCCTGATGGCGATCAGCGCAACCTATGACGAGGCCGCAGGCCAGGTCACGCTGCGCCATCCCGATCGCCCCGATCTGACATTCGCCCCCGACCGCGATCCGCAGGCGCTGATCAACTGGGTCGCGCCGCTGATGCCCGCAGACCGCGCGGCATCGGTGGGTCTGGTGCGGGTGCCCGGACGCGGCATGACCGACAGCGATTTCCCGTCGGTCAGCCTGTGCAATCTGGCATCTCACCGCGCGGTGGAACAGAAGCTGGGCCAGCCCCTGTCGATCCACCGCTGGCGCGGCAACATCTGGTGCGACGGGCTGCCGGTCTGGGATGAATTCGACTGGGTCGGCCGCGAGGTTCAGATTGGCGAGGCCGTGCTGGCCGTGCGCGAACGCACCACACGCTGCCGCGCGACCACCGCCAACCCCGAAACCGGTGCTCAGGATGCCGATACGCTGGGCGCCCTGCAAAGCTGGGGCCACCAGGATTTCAGTGTCTGCGCCGAAGTGCTGCGCGGCGGCACCATCCGCCCCGGCGACACGGTGACCCTGCTATGACGCGCCTGCCCTTTCCGCTGGCCGAAACGCCTGACGCCCTGACGACGGAACGCGGGCGCAAGCTCTTTGCCGGGACCACCGATTTCCTCAAGGGTGTGGTGGCGATGGACGGCATGCCGCCCGCCGACCGGATCGAGGTCTGTTTTGCGGGCCGCTCGAATGTGGGCAAGTCGACGCTGATCAACGCGCTGACAGGCCGCAAGGCGCTGGCGCGGGCGTCGAACACGCCGGGCCGCACGCAAGAGATCAACTTTTTCACCGTCGCAGACAGCCATTACCTGGTCGACCTGCCCGGCTATGGTTTTGCCAATGCGCCGCTGCCGGTGGTCGAAAAATGGCAACGGCTGCTCAAGCGCTATCTCAGCGGGCGGCAGAGCCTGCGTCGCGCCTTTGTGCTGATCGACGCGCGCCACGGGGTGAAAAAGGTCGATGACGAGATCCTGACGCTGCTCGACAAAAGCGCGGTGACCTTTCAATGCGTTCTGACCAAGGCCGACAAGGTCAAGGACAAGGACCTCAACAAGGTGCTTGATCAGGTGCGCGGCGCGCTGTCCAAGCACCCCGCCGCCTATCCCGAAATCGTTCTGACCTCGTCCGAAAAGGGCGACGGGATCGCCGATCTGCGCGCCATCATCGCGGGGCTTGTGTGACGGCGGGCATGCGCCTGTTTGCGCTTGTGGGGCTGCTGGCGATCACGCTGGCCAGTCTGATCCCGCAGGGCTGGATGCCCACCATCGGCGGCGATGACCGGATGCTGCTGGTGATCTGCACCGGCGACGGCACCGTGGAACGCTGGGTCGGCGGCGATGACGACCCCGTCCCGCCCCATGACAGCGAAGACGAACGGATGTCCTGCGCCTTTGCAGGCGTCGGCGCGCCTGCGCTTCTGCCCGATTTCGCGGCCATCGAACACCTGCCTCAGGGGCTGGGCGAACGCTGGCGCCATGCCCGGTTCACCCATCACAGCGCGGGGTTCTTTGCCCGCTATGATGCAAGGGCTCCGCCCGCTCTGTCCTGATTTACGGATCCAGACATGCAATCGGCCCGCCCCTGCGCGGGGCCGGGTCGCTATTCCCGTATCAAGAAAGACAATCATGACAGATGCAAACCTGGCCGCAGATGCAGGCCCGCGCGACCGTGCGCACAAATTCTATTTCGCCGCCTGGCGGTGGCATTTCTACGCCGGGATCTTTGTGATCCCGTTCCTGATCATCCTGTCCGTCACCGGGCTGATGATGATGGTCCTGACCCAGGTGGACGGGCGCGATGGCGAAAAGATCGCCGTGACCGTTCAGGGCACGCCAATGGCCGTCAGCGCCCAGGCCGATCACGCGCTGGCCGAGGTGCCGGGCCACGTGGTGGAGTGGATCGGCCCGAAAGCCGACGATCTGGCCACCGTGTTCCGCATCGCCACCGATGACGGGCACCGCATGGTGGCGCTCGACCCCTATACCGGCGCGGTGATCAGGATCTGGGACCGCCGCGCGGGGCTTTATGATCTGGCCGACAACATCCATGGGTCGCTGCTGCTGGGAACCACCGGCGACCGACTGATCGAAATCGCGGCGGGGCTGAGCCTGGTTCTGGTCTTTACCGGCCTTTACATGTGGTGGCCGCGCCAGAACCCGATTGCGGCCTTTGTGCCCAATCTGAGGGCCCGCGGGCGGGCGCTGTGGAAATCGCTGCATGTGGTCACGGGGTTCTGGATGTCGGCCCTGCTGGTGCTGTTTCTGGTCTCGGGCCTGTCCTGGGCCGGGGTCTGGGGCGGCATGATCGTGCAGCCCTGGAGCAGCTTTCCGGCCGAAAAATGGGACAATGTCCCGCTGTCGGATGACACCCATGCGTCGATGAACCATGGCAACCAGAATGACGTGCCCTGGGCGCTGGAGCAGACACCGATGCCCGCATCTGGATCGCAGGTCGGGGCAGAGGGCGTGCCGCAGGGCACAGCCATCGACATCGACGCGCTGGTGGCGCTTGGGCTTCACTTGGGAATGGAAAACCGGTTCCGCGTGGCCTATCCGCGCGGTGAAACCGGGGTCTGGACGCTGAACCGCGACAGCATGAGCAGCGATTCCACCGATCCCGTGAATGACCGCACCGTGCATGTGGACCAGTATACCGGCAAGATCCTCGCCGATGTGCGCTATGCCGATTATTCGTGGATGGGCAAGGCGATGGCCATGGGCATCCTGCTGCATATGGGGCTGATGGGGGTCTGGAACTTTGTGCTGAACGCGGTGTTCTGTCTGGCGGTGATCTTCGTGTGCGTGTCGGGGGCGGTGATGTGGGTCAAACGCCGACCCAGCAATGCAGGCCGTCTGGCCGCACCGCCCATGCCGTCGGAAATGCCGCTGTGGAAAGGTGCGGTGCTGGTGGGGCTGTTCACCGCGATGGCCTTCCCGCTGGTGGGGCTGACCCTGCTGACGCTGCTGGTGCTTGACCTGCTGTTGGTGTCACGCATCCCCGCACTCGGCCGCGCGCTAAGCTGAGCCAGAGGCGCGCAGCACCTCAGACGTGCTGTGCGCCATTCACCTCGATCTCGGTCCCCGAGATGTACGAGCTCTGATCCGAACACAGGAAAAAGATCGTGGCCGCAACCTCTTCGGGCTGGCCCAGACGGCGCATCGGCAGCTGTTCGACAATCTTGTCGGTGCCCGGCGACAGGATCGCGGTTTCGACCTCGCCCGGTGCGATGGCGTTCACGCGCACGCCCATCGGTCCGAAATCATGTGCCATCTCGCGCGTCAGCGCCGCCAGCGCGGCCTTCGACGTGGCATAGGCGGCCCCGGCAAAGGGATGCACGCGCGATCCCGCGATGGATGTGATGTTCACGACGGATCCCTTGGCTGCGGCCAGTTCGTCGCGCATGCCGCGCGCCAGCACGACCGAGGCAAAGAAATTCACGTGAAAGACCTGCCCCCAGGTCATCAGATCGGTGTCGAGCGTATTGAGCCGCGCCCCACCCGGCCCCTTGGGCGAAATCCCCGCATTGTTGACAAGCGCATCGAGCCGCCCGTCAAGCCGTTCGCGGATCACCTCGACCGCGTTGATGGTTTCGGCCGGATCGGCCAGATCCAGCACCACGTGATCGTCCTTGCCCGCCGCCCAGGGGCATTCTTCGGGCAGCGGCGCGCGCGAACAGGTGATCACGCGCCAGCCTTCGGCATGAAAGCGGCGCACGGTGGCGTGGCCGATCCCCCGGCTGGCCCCGGTCAGAAGCATGGTTTTCTGGGTCATGGCTCTGCTCACTTTCCGATTCCCTGCGCCAAACCTAGCCGCACCGGGCCGGAACGCAATCAGGCTCTTTCCTCGGTGCCGGGCAGCAGGTAACAAGTCGGGCCAGAGGATCAAGCCATGAAGACACAAGACATGAACCGCGACTGGATTGCCACCGCCGAGACACTGTCCCGCGCCCTGCCCTACATGCAGCGCTATGCCGGGGCGATCGTTGTCATTAAATTGGGCGGTCATGCCATGGGCAGCGACGAAGCGATGGCCAGTTTTGCTCGCGACGTGGTGCTGCTGCAGCATGTAGGCGTGCGCCCGGTGGTGGTGCATGGCGGCGGCCCGATGATCAATGCGATGCTCGACCGGCTGCAGATCACGTCGGAATTCGTCGATGGCAAGCGCGTGACCGATGCCGCCACGATGGAGGTCGTGGAAATGGTGCTGGCGGGCCGCGTCAACAAACGCATCGTACAGGCGATCAACGCCCAGGGCGGGCGCGCTGTGGGGCTGTCGGGCAAGGATGCCGGGCTGATGACCTGCGTGTCGGCCGATGAACGTCTGGGCTTTGTCGGCCAGCCCGACAAGATGGATGTGACGTTGCTGCACACGCTGTTCGAAAACGACATGATCCCGGTGATCGCCCCCCTGGGCGGCGGGGCGGCTGCGGATGAAACCTATAACGTGAACGGCGACACGGCGGCGGGCGCCTATGCGGCGGCGCTGCGCGCCGACCGGCTGCTGCTGCTTACGGATGTGGCGGGCGTCAAGAACGGCGACGGAGAGGTCCTGACCGAAATGACCGCCGAGCGCATCCGCGGCCTGACCCGCGATGGCGTGATTGCAGGTGGCATGATCCCCAAGACGCAGACTGCGCTGGACGCGATTGACGGCGGCGTGCGCGCCGTGGTGATCCTGGACGGCCGCGCCCCGAATGCGGTGCTTCTGGAGCTGTTCACCGAACATGGCGCAGGCTCGCTGATCCGGCCTGACTAGGCGTTTCACGGGCTTGTGGGGGCGCGGCGGTTGCGCTTTGGGTCTGCGGGCCTAAAGTCGGCGCCATGGAACACGAAACCCTGATCCGGCTTGCGGTCTTTCTGGGGCTCTTTGCGGTGCTGGCCTGTGCCGAAGCCCTCGCCCCCCGCCGCCCCCGCCACCAAAGCCGCGCGCAGCGCTGGTCGACCAACTGGGCGATCACGGCGCTGAATACGCTGACCCTGCGGCTGATGGCGCTGGCGCTGCCGTTGCTGGCCGTCGGGGCCGCTGTGGACGCGCAGGCACAGGGCTGGGGGCTGCTGAACCATCTGGACTGGCCGGCCTGGGTCGAAATCACGCTGGCGATCCTGCTGTTTGATTTTGCCATCTGGGCCCAGCATCTGGTGACCCACAAGGTGCCGCTGCTGTGGCGGTTGCACCGGGTGCACCATGCCGACCGCGACATGGATGTGACCACGGCGATCCGCTTTCATCCGGTGGAAATCGCGCTGTCGATGCTGCTCAAGATCGGGCTGGTCTATCTGCTGGGGCCGGCGGCGATTGCGGTCATTCTGTTTGAAATCCTGCTCAATGGGACGGCGATGTTCAACCATGCCAATCTGCGCCTGCCCCTGGCACTGGACCGGGTGGTGCGGCTGGTGCTGGTGACCCCTGACATGCACCGCGTGCACCATTCGGTGCACCGCCACGAACATGACAGCAATTACGGTTTTGCCCTGTCGATCTGGGATCGTCTTCTGGGCACCTATATCGCCCAGCCCGCCGCCGGGCATGACGACATGCAGGTGGGGCTGCAATGGCAGGGCGACGAACCCGCCCGGCTGGGTTGGAGTCTGACCCTGCCCTTTGCCCGCAAATGACCCCTGATGCGATCGCTGCTGCGCTGGCGCCACACGGGCTGATGATCATGGGGGTGGCCCATCCCCAACAGGATGGCATCACCAGCGCGCTGATCGTGGGCATGGATCGCGGGGCCTGGCCCGCCTTTACCGCCGCGCCCGAATATCGCGACGGCGCCCCCGACCCGCTGGACCGCTGGTCCAAGCGCCTGCTGGGGGCGATCGCTCAGGATCACGGTCTCGGCGCGGTCTACCCGTCCGACGGCCCCCCCTACCCACCGGTGATCGCCTGGGCGCTGGCGTCGGGGCGGTTCTGGCAAAGCCCGGCGGGGATGATGGTGCATGATGTTGCAGGGCTGATGATCTCGATCCGTGGCGTGCTCACCAGCCCCGCCCCCCTGCGCGCGCCCCCTTCGGACCAATCTTTGGGCCAGCCCCCCTGTGACCGATGCGCCGCAGCCCCGTGCAGAAGCACCTGCCCGGTGGATGCGCTCGACCGCGAAGCAGGCTATGACGTGCCCGCCTGCACCGCCCATCTTGCCACCCCCCAGGGCACCGATTGCCTGACCCAGGGCTGCCGCGCCCGCCGCGCCTGCCCCATCAGCCAGGCATTCGGCCGCCAACCCGACCAGTCCGCATTTCACATGAAAGCCTTTTTCCCCCAATGAGCCTGACCCTCATCCTCATGCGCCACGCCAAATCAAGCTGGTCCGCCCTTGATCTTGCCGACCACGACCGTGCCCTAAACGCCCGTGGTACACGCTCGGCCCAGGCCATGGGCGACTGGCTGCGCGCACAGGGCCACGTGCCCGATCAGATCCTGACATCGACCGCGCGGCGCACCGTGGACACCTGCGCAGGCCTGCAGTTCCAGATCACCCCGGACGAGGTCCCCGCCCTCTATCACGCAGCCCCCGAAACCATGCTCTCCGTGCTGCAGGGGGCCACGGGATCCACCGTGCTGATGCTGGGGCACAATCCCGGCATCGCCGAATTCGCCGCCCGCCTGGTCCACAAGGCCCCCGACCATGCGCGGTTCCACGATTACCCCACCTGCGCAACGCTGGTGGCCCGCTTTGACAGAGCGAAGGGCTGGCGCGATGTGGGCTTTGGCAGCGGCGAAGCGGTCGATTTCCAGATCCCGCGCAACCTGACCGACTGATCCCCCTCTGGCGCGAACACCCCACAGGCCGTAAGCTGCCCCGAAACGGAGCCGCGCCATGACCTGGGACACCTGGATGATCTACGTTGCCACCGTGCTCGCGCTCATGAGCACGCCGGGGCCCAGCCAGCTCTTGATGCTGTCCAACAGCGCCACCCACGGGGTGCGCCGGGCGCTGGCCACGGCAGCGGGCGACCTGACGGCCAATACGCTGCAGATGCTGGCGGCGGGATTGGGTCTGGCCGCGCTGATCGCAGCCTCGGGCACAGCACTTGCGGTCATCAAATGGGCCGGCGTCGCCTATCTCATCTGGCTGGGCCTGCGCATGATCCGCCGCGCCAGCCCCGGCGCCACCGACACCGCCCGCCCCGCCCGCGCCAGCCTGCGCACCCTCTGGCTGCAGGGCTTCGTGACCTCGGCGGCCAACCCCAAGGCGGTGGTGTTCTTTGCCGCCTTCTTCCCGCAATTCATCACGCCCGATGCGCCCTTCTGGCCGCAGTTTCTGGCCCTGTCAGTGACCTATCTGGTGATGGATGGTGCCTGCCTCGGGGCCTATGGGCTCGGCGCGGGCTGGATCGCGCGGCGCGTCCGGGGGCCCGCGAGGGCCTTGCTGGATCGCATCGGCGGCGGTTTCATGATCACCGCCGCCGTGCTCCTGGGGCTCAAGTCCATCAAACCGACCTGAGCCCGCCTTTCTTTGTGGCGCCAAATACCTCGGGGGTGAATGGCGCAGCCAGAGGGGGCAGCGCCCCCTCCCCCGATCAGTGACCCAGGATCTGGCTCAGGAACAGCTTGGTCCGGTCGCTCTGCGGGTTGTCAAAGAACGCCTCGGGCTCGTTCTGCTCGACGATCTGCCCCTGATCCATAAAGATCACCCGGTTCGCCACCTGACGGGCAAAGCCCATCTCATGCGTCACACAAAGCATCGTCATCCCCTCTTCGGCAAGCTCGATCATGGTGTCGAGCACCTCCTTGATCATCTCGGGATCAAGCGCCGATGTCGGCTCGTCAAACAGCATGATGCGCGGGCGCATGCACAGGCTGCGCGCAATCGCCACCCGCTGCTGCTGACCACCCGACAGCTGACCGGGATATTTGCCGGCCTGATCGGGGATCTTCACCTTCTCGAGGAAATGCATCGCCGTTTCCTCGGCCTCTTTCTTGGGGATCTTGCGCACCCAGATCGGGGCCAGCGTGCAGTTCTCAAGGATCGTCAGATCCGGAAAGAGGTTGAAGTGCTGAAAGCACATCCCCACCTCGGACCGGATCTTGTCGATGTTCTTGATGTCCGAGCTCAGATGCGTGCCGTCCACGACGATCTTGCCTTTCTGGTGCTCTTCGAGCGCGTTGATGCAGCGGATCAGGGTGGACTTGCCCGACCCCGACGGCCCCGCGATCACGATCCGCTCGCCGCGATAGACCGTCAGGTCAATGTCGCGCAGCACGTGGAACGAGCCGTACCACTTGTTCATGTTCTCGATCTGGATCGCAATCTCGTCCGAGACCTGAAGTTGTTGTGCTTGTTCGGCCATGTCATTGACCTCCTTAACGATGATCTGTCGCAAGCTCGCGTTCGAGCCATTGCGAATATTGAGAAATGCCGTAGCAGACGACAAAGAACAGAAGCGCGGCAAAGCCAAACAGCTCCCAGTAGACGCCGTTCCAGTCGGCCGAGGCCAGGATCGGGCCACGGATCATGCCGACAAGGTCGAACATCGAGATGACCGAGACCAGCGTGG
>JAOXSC010000200.1 GCA_025800215.1 Marinibacterium sp. | reverse complement strand
TCGCTGCACCAGCCGTTTGACGTTCTTGGGCGCGCCGATCTGGATCACCAGATCAACATCGCCCCAGTCGATGCCTAAATCGAGAGAGCCGGTGCAGACGATGGCGCGCAGGTCACCTCGGACCATGGCGGCCTCGACCCTTTCGCGCTGCTGGCGATCCAGACTGCCGTGATGGATTCCGATGGGAAGGCTGTCCTCGTTTGCAAGCCACAGATTGTGAAAGAAAATTTCGGCCTGCGCGCGGGTGTTGTGGAAGATCAGAGTCGTTTTGTGTCGGCGAATTTGGTCCAGCACTGCCGGGATCGCATAAGCCGCGCCTCCGCCCGACCACGGCGGCATCTCGGCCGTTTCCAGCATCGCGATGTCGGGATCGGGGCCGGGATCGGCTTGAATGATCTGACACGGATCGGGGTGGCGGGCCAGAAAGCGGGCAATGGCCTGAGGGTCTTCGACCGTGGCCGACAAACCCACACGGCGCAAGTTCGGGCACAGGGTTTGCAGCCGCGCCAGCGCCAGCATCAGTTGATCCCCGCGTTTGCTTTCGGCCAAAGCGTGG
>JAOXSC010000193.1 GCA_025800215.1 Marinibacterium sp. | reverse complement strand
CCCGCGCGCGGATGAACGAATCGCCTTTGGGGGCGGCGGCGCTGGCGGGGACGTCGTTCCCGATTGATCGGGACATGACGGCCCAGGCGCTGGGTTTTGACCGGCCGGCGGCGAATTCGCTGGATGCGGTGTCGGACCGCGATTTCGCGTTGGAATTCCTGTCCACCGCCTCGATCTGCGCCGTGCATTTGTCGCGCTTTGCCGAGGAATTGGTGATCTGGTCAAGCGCCCAGTTCCGGTTCGTGACCCTGTCGGATCGCTTTTCCACCGGGTCCAGCATCATGCCGCAGAAGAAAAACCCCGATGCGGCGGAACTGATCCGCGCCAAAGTGGGCCGCATCTATGGCGCCAACACCGCGCTGATGATGGTGATGAAGGGGCTACCGCTGGCCTATTCCAAGGACATGCAGGAAGACAAGGAACAGGTCTTTGACGCCGCCGACAACTGGATGCTGGCGCTGGCGGCGATGGAAGGCATGGTCAAGGACATGACCGGCAACCGCGACAGCCTGGCCGCAGCGGCGGGCTCGGGCTTTTCCACCGCCACTGATCTGGCCGATTGGCTGGTGCGGGTGCTGGGCCTGCCTTTCCGCGATGCGCATCACGTGACCGGGGCACTGGTGGCCATGGCCGAAACGCGCGGCTGCGATCTGCCGGATCTGACGCTGGCGGACATGCAATCGGTCCATGCCGACATCACCGAAGGCGTTTTTGATGTGCTGGGCGTGGAAAATTCGGTGAATTCGCGTATATCCTATGGCGGGACCGCACCGGTTCAGGTGCGCGCCCAGATCACCCGCTGGAGAAAGATGATTTCGTGATGCGCGCCCTTCTGACCCCGTCGCTGGCCCTATGTCTGGCCCTTGGTCTGGCGGCCTGTGGCGCGGATGGGGAACCCATCCGCCCGTCGGCGGCGCTCAGCGTGTCGGGGGGCAGCAGCGGCGTGCGCGTGGGCGGTGGTGTCGCAGCGCAGGCGGGGCCGTTTTCGATCTTTGTGGGGCGCTGAGCGTGTCCGTGCTGCGGATGATCTATCTGGGTCTTGCGATCTGGGGCGCGATCCATCCGATGTACTATTTCGTCAGCTACATGCGTGCCACCGGCACGGGGCTAAGCGGGCTGATTGATGCGTGGTACGTGAACGCGTCGACCACCGGTCTGACCTGGGATCTGACCATTGCCGCGATCGCGCTGACGGTGTTTGTGATTGCCGAGGTCGCGGTGCGGCGCAACTGGATCGGCCTTGTGGCGATCCCGGCGACCTTCTGTATCGGGGTGAGCTGCGGCTTGCCGCTCTATCTGTTCCTGCGCACGCGGCCCGTGGGCTGAACACCTGGGCCGCGCTGTCAGCGGGGGCGCCTTTGTGGGGCACCCCGGCTGCTACGATTACCCCGCCACCGGCTGACCGCGCTGCTTGAGGCATTCGATCAGGATGGTTTTGCGTTCAAACCGCGTATCGGCGGCGCCCACGGCGGTGCCGGCGACGGCGCCCACGATGGTGCCGGCCACCACGTCATCGGCATCGCCGGCCCCTGCCAGCGCCCCGGCCCCGGCGCCCAGAATGGCCTTGGTGCGGGTTTCGGGGTTCAGCAGGCCTTCGCTGCGGGCCAGTTCGCGGCATTGCGCCAGATCGGCGTCATAGCCCGGCTTGGGCGCTTTGGCGAGCTTGGGTTCATAAGACGCGCCGGTGCCGGTGCAGGCGGCAAAGCCAAGCGGCAGAAGTACGGCAAGAAGCACGGGTTTGAGCGTTTTCATGTCACTATCCTTTCCACCGACAAAACGTGGCCCGGCCCCTGCCGGGTGTCCGGGGCAGGGGGGAACCTTTGTGTCGGCGATGGTCGGGCCGGGGCCCGGTATCTATCTGTCAGGTTTCTGTCCGGGTTTTAATGACCCGTGGGTCACATATGGTGCGATTTAAAATGACCGTCAAGTCATTAAAAACTGGATTCTTCCAACAGAACCGCTAATATACTGAAAACAGAGGGTGAAATGCCGAAGATTGTCGATCATGATGCCATGCGCACCCGCATTCTGGATGCGGCCCTGGGGTGCTTTACCGAACAGGGCTATCACGCGACCAAGATGACGGATGTGGCGCGGGCGGCGAAGATGGCCAAAGGGTCGCTCTATCGCTACTTCGACAGCAAGGATGCGCTGACCGATGCGCTGGTGCGGCGCTATTTCGATGCGATCCGGGACGAAGTATCGTCCTATCCCGCGCCGCCGACGCTGGGTTTTCTGGTGTTCGGGTTGCGCCAGGCGCTGCCGGCTGACCGTCTTGGAGCGACGCGGATGTTCTTTGACGTGCTGGGCCCCGGTTTCGCCGAGGACGGCGGCGCGCGTCAGGCCGTGGACGATTTTCTAAGCTGGATCAGTGGCCATTACGCCGGTCACCTGCGCGCGTTGCAGGCCGCGGGCGAGGTGCGCAGAGACATCGACCCCGACCGCACCGGTGCCGCGATTGCCTCTATGCTGGACGGGCTGATCATCCATCAGGCGCTGTTTGCCCGGCCCGACAGCGAATTTGCAGGCACCAGTGCGGCCGCCATCGCGCTGATCGAACAGGGGTTGCGGCCACTGGCCCAGCCCTAAGGCGGGCCTTACGGACCGCCCTCAGAACTTGCCGTTGTCGTTCAGCCATTCGTCGCGCGGCGCGATGGGTTCGATCGTGTCCCAATGTTCGACGATGCGCCCGTCGCTCAGCCGGTAGAGATCGTAGAAACTGGTATGCACGCCGCGCCTTTGCCCTTCGCACAGGCTGAGCACGAAATTGCCTTCGGCCAGAACCCGGTGCAGCCGGTCATAGCCCAGATCCTCGCCCAGATAGCGGCGCAGCGCCGCGATGCCGTCAGCGGTATCGGGATTGTGCTGGATCAGATCGTCCGCCACGAAGTCGCCCAGCCGGTCCAGCCGGCCGGGGATCAGCACCTGTTCCACATAGTCGCGCACATGCGCCCGGTTCGGCTCGGTCAGGGTGGGATCGGTGATCTCGGTCGGGCCATCCAGCATCGCGCGGCCCGATGGGTTGGGGCCGCGCAAGGGCTGGATATTGTCCCAGTGCTCGACCGCCTTGCCGTCTTCAAAGCGAAAGACTTCGAACGCGGCGCGCAGCGATGCAAAGTCGTATTCGTTATGGGCAAAGGCAAAATCCCCGTCTTCAAAGACCCGCACAAAGCGCACGCGCGGGTTGGTCTGCGCCAGCCGCGCAAACAGGGCGGCCAGACCTTCGCTGCCTTCGCGGGTCTGTGGGTTGTGCTGAACATAGCGGTCTTCGTTGACAACGCTGGCGGCTTCGGGGTCGCCGGTTTCGATCCCCCTGAGCAGCTTGCGCAGCAGATCCTTCTTGCTGTCCATGGCCCCCTCCATCGGCTGACGCACCCATGCGCAATCGGTGTTCTGGCAGGCTAGCAGCCGCGCCGCACCCCGTCACCTTTTGCGCGGCCCTTTCGCGGCGTTGATCTGACCGCGCTTTTCGCCTAAGCGCGACGCATGGATCATTTTCTGTATCGCGACGGCATGCTGTTTGCCGAAGATGTGGCCGTATCGGAGATTGCCGAAACGGTGGGCACACCGTTCTATCTGTATTCCACGGCGACGCTGCTGCGCCATTACCGGCTGTTCGACGAAGCGCTGGATGGGATCGACCACCTTGTCTGCTATGCGATGAAGGCAGCAAGCAATCAGGCGATCCTGAAAACCCTGGCGCAGGCCGGTGCGGGCATGGATGTGGTGTCGGGCGGCGAATACCAGCGCGCCATCGCGGCCGGTGTGCCGGGTGATCGCATCGTGTTTTCGGGGGTCGGCAAGACGGCCGATGAAATCCGCCTGGCCCTGACCCATGGCATTCGTCAGTTCAACGTGGAAAGCGAACCCGAATTGCGGGTCCTGAGCGCGGTGGCCCATGATATGGGCAAGACCGCCCCCATCACCATCCGGGTGAACCCCGATGTTGATGCCAAGACCCATGCCAAGATCGCCACCGGCAAATCGGAAAACAAATTCGGCATTCCCATCGCATCGGCGCGCGATGTGTACGCGCTGGCCGGATCTCTGCCGGGCATCGACGTGATGGGCATCGACGTGCATATCGGATCGCAGCTGACCGATCTGGCACCGTTCGAACTGGCCTATACCAAGGTGGCCGAGCTGACCGAACAGCTGCGCGCCGATGGGCACAACATCCGCAGGCTCGATCTGGGCGGGGGCTTGGGCATCCCCTACACGCGCTCAAACGACGCGCCGCCGCTGCCGATGGAATATGGCGCCTTGATCAAGAAATGTGTCGGCCATCTGGGGGTCGAGGTTGAAATCGAACCGGGCCGCCTGATCGCCGGAAATGCCGGGATCATGGTGTCCAAGGTGATCTATGTGAAACACGGCGAAGGCCGTGATTTCCTGATTGTCGACGGGGCGATGAACGATCTGATCCGCCCGGCCATGTACGAAGCGCATCACGACATCATCCCTGTCGTCGAACCCGCGCCGGGCGTTGATCAGGCGCCGTATGACATTGTCGGACCGGTTTGTGAAACCGGCGACACCTTTGCCCGTCAGCGCAACATGCCGCCGCTGGTGGCAGGCGATCTGATCGCGTTCCGCGGGGCCGGGGCCTATGGCGCGGTGATGGCCAGCGAATACAACACCCGCCCCCTGATCCCCGAAGTGCTGGTCCATGGGGATCAATTCGCGGTTATTCGCCCACGCCCCACCTTTGACGAGATCATAAATCGCGATACCATTCCTGCGTGGCTATGATCGGGACCGGGGGCGCTATCCCGCGCCTCTGCCCGTCATACCCCGTGGGAGACTGCAATGGCCGAGCCCCAAAAAACGCCTGCGCCGGAACAGCTGTCGCAGGATGATGCGCTGGCACTGATCCGGCGCCCGCTGCGGCTGACGCGGCTTGGCATGGCTGCCGAGCGGCTGTGGCGCAGCTTCTGGCCGCTGGTCAGCCTGCTGCTGGTGATCCTGTCGGCGCTGATGCTGGGGCTGCAGGATCTTCTGGCGGTGGAACTGGTCTGGGGCCTTGGGGTGCTGGGCGTGCTTGCGATTCTGGCGGCCGCCCTGCGCGGCGCGCGGCAGATGCGCTGGCCGCGCCGGGCCGAAGCTTTGGCACGGCTCGATGAAACCTTGCCGGGGCGGCCCATTCAGGCGCTGATCGACCGCCAGGCCATCGGGCTGGAAGATGCCGCATCCGCCGCCGTGTGGCGGGCGCATCAGGCGCGCATGGCGTCGCGCGCGGCACTGGCGCGCCCGGTCCCGGCCGATCTGTCGCTGACACGGCGCGATCCCTATGCGCTGCGCTATGCCGCCGCGCTGGCCTTTGCGGTGGCGCTGATCTTTGGCTCGCTCCTGCGGGTGGGATCGGTGGGCGATATGGCACCGGGGGCTGGACAAACGCTGGCCGGTGGCCCCGCCTGGGAAGGCTGGATCGAACCGCCGCGCTATACCGGGCTGCCGGTGCTCTATCTTGGGGATCAGACCGGCGATGTTCTCGACATCCCGCAGGGCAGCCGCGTGACCCTGCGCCTTTATGGAGAGGTCGGGGCCCTGACCCTGTCGGAAACCGTATCGGGCCGTGTGGGCGATGTGCCCCCCGCGTCGGATCCCGCGCACAGTTTCGACGTGGTTCAGCCCGGACATCTGAGCATCGACGGCCCCAACGGGCGGGCCTGGGACGTGCGGCTCATTGCCGACGCGCCGCCGCAGATCGCGGTCAGCGGGGCGCCTGAAACCGAAAGCTTCGGGCGCATGGCGCTGCCCTTTGCGGCCTCGGACGATTATGGCGTGGTGGGCGGCACGGCGCGGATCGCGCTGGATCTTGCGGCGGTCGATCGCCGCCACGGGCTGGCCCCCGATCCCGAAACGCGCGGCCCCATCGACCTGCCGCTGCCCCTGCCCATTGCCGGGGACCGGGCCGATTTCACCGAAGCCCTGATCGAGGATTTTTCCGATCACCCCTTTGCCAACCTGCCGGTCACGTTCACGCTGATGGCCGAAGACGCCGCCGGGCAGTTGACCGCATCCGAACCGTTTCACGCGGTGCTGCCTGCGCGGCGGTTCTTTGATCCGATGGCGGCCGTCGTGATCGAACAGCGCCGCGATCTGCTCTGGCAGCGCAGCAATGCCGCGCGCATTGCCCAGATCCTGCGCGCGGTGTCGCATCGGCCCGAAGATCTGTTTCGATCCGAAACCGCCTATCTGCGGCTGCGGGTGATCCTGCGGCGGCTCGAAGCGATGGCGCCTTACGGGCTGTCGGATGATCAGGTGGCCGAGCTGTCTCAGGCGATGTGGGATCTGGCCGTGCAGCTGGAAGACGGCGATGTGAGCGATGCGCTCGAACGGATGCGCCAGGCCCAGGAGCGCCTGTCCGAAGCGATGCGGCGCGGCGCGTCGGATCAGGAAATCGCCGAGCTGATGCAAGAGCTGCGCGAGGCCACCGACGACTACCTCCGCCAACTGTCGCGTCAGGCCCAGCAGGACGGCCAGCAACAGGGTCAGGAGATGGCCCAGAACCCCAACTCCATGCAGATGACTCAGGATGATTTGCAGCGGATGATGGACCGCATTCAGGAGCTGATGGATCAGGGCCGCATGGCCGAAGCCCAGCAGGCGCTGGAAGAGCTTCAGCAACTGATGGAAAACATGCGCGTGACCCAGGGGCAGGGCCAGAACGGCCAGTCGCCGGGGGAACAGGCGATGGAAGGGCTGGCCGAAACCCTGCGCGACCAGCAGGGGCTGAGCGATCAGGCCTTCCGTGATCTGCAGGAACAGTTCAACCCCGGCGCCAATGCGGGCGAAAGCACCGGCAACGAAGGCCGCAACGGCGGGCAGGGGCGTGGCCAAAGCCACGAACCCGGCCAGCAGGGCCAGCAGCAGGGCCAGCAGCAGGGGCAGGGCGGTCAGGATGGCGCGACGCCCGGCGGATCGCAGGATCTTGGCCAGTCGCTTGCCGACCGCCAGCAGGCGCTGCGCGACGAACTGCGCCGCCAGCAGGGAACACTGCCCGGTGCGGGATCCCCCGAAGGTCAGGCCGCGCAGGATGCGCTGGACCGGGCGGGCCGGGCCATGGATGGCGCCGAAGAGGCGCTGCGCGATGATGACTATGCATCCGCCATCGACCGGCAGTCCGACGCGATGGAAGCGCTGCGCGAAGGCATGCGCGCGCTTGGCGAACAGCTGGCACAGGAACAGCAGGGCCAGCCGGGGCAGGGCACCGAACAGGGCCGCCAGCAGGCCGAAGGCCGCGACCCGCTTGGGCGCGATCAGGGATCAAACGGGTCCATCGGTACCAATGAAAACCTGTTGCAGGGCGAAGATGTCTATCGCCGGGCGCGCGAATTGCTGGACGAGATCCGCCGCCGCTCGGGCGAGGGCGAGCGCCCCGATCACGAGCTTGAGTATCTGCGGCGGCTGCTCGACCGGTTCTGAGCACGACTGCCCGCCCGGTCAGTCGGCTGGTGTACCTGTGGGCGTGCCGAACACATCCGTCAGGTATTTGTTGTCGCGCAGGGCGGTGATCAGCGTGTCCTTTTCCTGTTCGAGCCAGAACCGCGCGCTGTCGACCTGACCCACATAGGTAAACAGCGCATCGCCGGTTTCCGGCACCGCCTGCGCGATGTCATGAGCATAGGCATAAACCGCCGCCGCCCCGCCAAGGATCACAAGCGACAGCGCCACACCCCAGCCAAAGCCCGACCGGCGGCGCGGGGCGGGATCCCCGACCGGATCGGGATCGGCCTGCGGTGCGCGGACGAATTTCGGGTCGGGCGACGGTTTGGGATCCGGTTTTGCCACAGGCGCCGGGTCGGGGCTGGGCTCCGGTTTGGGCTCGGGCTTGGGCGCGGGGTGCGGCTCTGACACCGGCTCTGGCGCAGGGGCCGCCTTGGCGCTTGCCTCCGGGGCGTCACCGCGTTCTTCGGCGCGCTTGGCGCTTTCGAACGCGGCCTCTTCGCGCAGGATGGCCATGACGTCGGGGTCAAGCTTGGGCCGGTTCGGCATCGGCGCGGGCGGGGCCGCGCCCTGCGCGTCGTCCTTTGGGGCAAGACCGGGGTCGTCGCCCGCCAGATCATCATCGGACAGGATCGGGTTCGGGCTGGCGCCGTGCTGGAACCAGACATGGCTGCATTGCGAACAGCGCACCTCGCGACCGGCATCGGGGATCACCCCCACCGGCAGATCATATTGCGAGGCGCATTGAGGGCATGTCAGCCGCATCCCGGTTCTCCTGCTCTGGTGCGGTTGCACCGTGACCGCCCAAGGATAAAAGCCCGCGCGCCGGGGCGAAAGATCTAAAGCGTCCGGCCTTGCCTTTCGGCACCGGGGCTGGTTTGACTGCGTCAGGCCCGACCCTGACGGCGCCAAAGGAGACACCATGCCCCAAGACCGAGTGCCGCCCCTGCAATGGCTGTGGTCGATCCTGTTCGTGGTACAGGCCTATACCATGATGGCGGTGCTGGGGCTGGTCTTTGCCCCCTATGCCATCGTGTCGAAACAGGGCGCGCGCGTGGCTTGCAAATGCTGGGCTCGCTGGACCATGTGGACGGCGCGCTGGATCGTCGGGATCACCACCGAAATCCGTGGCACCGTCCCCCAGGGCGAAGTGCTGATCGCGGCCAAGCACCAGTCATTCCTGGATGTGCTGATGATCTTCGAAGCGCTGCCCCAGGCCAAGTTCATCATGAAACGCGAACTGCTCTGGACCCCGGTCTTTGGCCTCTATGCGCGACGGCTGGGCTGTGTTCCGGTGGATCGCCGCCGCCGGGGCGCTGCGATCGGGCAGCTGGTGCGCGATGTGTCGGCCGAATTCACCGAGCCGGGGCAGCTGATCATCTACCCTCAGGGCACCCGCGTGGTGCCCGGCGCCCATGAAAGCTATAAGGGCGGGTCGAGCGTGCTCTACCGTGAGCTCAGCTGGGAGTGCGTGCCTGCGGCGACCAATGTGGGGCTGTTCTGGCGGCGCAACCAGATGCTGCGGCGGCCCGGCCATGCGGTTGTCGAATTTCTGGATCCGATCCCGCCGGGTCAGCCCATGCGCGCCTTTTTGAAAGAGCTGGAAACCCGGATCGAAACGCGCTCGAACGCGCTGATGGCAGAGGCAGGATTTGACGCAGATGGACATCGTTGAAGATATTGAAACCCTCGAAGCCCTGTATCCTGCGGCGGTTCCGTCGGCGCTGCGCAAGGTGGCGGGGCATCTGACGCCGCTTTACGGCGCTTGGATCGAAGGGGCGCGGTTCTGTGTGCTCAGCACCGTGGGCCCGGACGGGGTGCATGGCAGCCCGCGTGGCGATGACGGCCCGGTGGTGCGGATCGCTGATGCGCAGACACTGCTATTGCCGGATTGGCGGGGCAACAACCGGCTGGATTGCCTGCGCGACATCGTGGCCGACGGGCGGGTGGCGTTGCTGTTCATGGTGCCGGGCACCAACACCACGGTGCGGGTGAACGGGCGCGCGGTGCTGACCACGGATGACGCGCTGCGCGACAGTTTTGCCCGTGGCGACAAACGCCCCGCCACGGTCATCGTGATCACCGTGGCCGAAGTCTATACGCAATGCGCCAAGGCGCTCATGCGTTCGGGCCTGTGGGGGCGCGACGATGCCGAGGGCCTGCCCACCGTGGGCGAGATCCTGTCCGACATGACCAACGGGCAGGAAGGTGGCGCCGCCTATGACGCCAATTACGCCGAATATGCCAAGCCGCGCATGTGGTAGGACAGGCTGGCAGGACAGGCGCGCCACTCTAGACCGAAAACGCTTCAGTCCAGCCGCAGCCGGGCCAGCGCATAGATCAACAACAGTGCACAGCAAAGCGCGGCCAGCCCAAAGCTGGCGCGCAGGGCCATGTCCCGGCCCAGATCGGGTTCCAGCAGCGCCACCACGGATCCGCCCGCCAGCGCCCCAAGCGGCATCGAGCCCCATCCAAAGAAGCGGTAGATGCTGTTCACCCGGCCCAGCAGCTCCGACGGGATGCGCCGCTGACGCCAGGATACGGTGATCACGTTCCACACCATCGCCGCCACCATCACGCCAAACAGCGCCAGCCCCATCACCATGCCTGATCCCGACAGCGCGATGGTCCCATAGCCCAGCCCCCAGGCCGCAATCGCCAGAAACAGGCAGCGTTGCGCCCCGATCCAGCCAGTCAGGCGGGGGGCCGCGAGGCTGCCGGTGATGGCACCTGCAGCCCCTGCCGACAGGATCAGCCCATAGCCCGCGGGCGACAGGCCCAGCACATCCTGCGCAAACAGAACCTGCACCGTGATCGTGCCCATGGCGATGAAATTGGCCAGCCCCAGCACCACCGCCAGCCGCAACAGCGGCGGGTCGTGGCGCATGAAGCGCAGCCCTTCGATGAGGGCCGCCCCAAAGCTTGCCCGACTGGGCAGCTGCGGGGTCAGAGAGATCATCCAGACCAGCCCCGCCGCCAGCACCAGAAACGCCACATCCAGCCCGAACGGGATCCCGATCCCCGCCGCGATCAGCACCCCGGCCAGCGGCGGGCCGATGAACTGGCCGGTCAGCTGTTCGGTGCTCCAGAGCTGACCATTGGCCGCCTCAAGATCCTTGGGATCGACAATGGCCGGCAGGATGGTCTGGGCGGCGTTGTCGCGCAGCACCTCGGCCGAGCCCAGCAGAAATGCCAGCCCGCCCAGCACCCAGATCGCGCCCGGCACCTGATCGTTCAGCGCCAGCATCAGGATCGCCAGCACGATGCCCGCCCGCAGCAGATCCGCCCGAGCAATCAGCTTGCGCCGGTCGGTGCGGTCGATCACCACGCCTGCGGGGATCGCAAACAGCAGCCAGGGCAGCCGCCCTGCCGCTGCCACCGCGCCGATGGCCACGGGATCCTGTGTCATCAGCGTCGCCAGCCAGGGCAGCGCCAGGCTGACCAGCCCGTCGCCCAGATTGGTCAGCGCGCCCGCGCCAAAGAGCAGGCGGTAGTTGCGGTTGCGAACCAGCAGCGGGCTTGCCATGGCAGGGGATCCTTGTGCGATGTCCGCCCAAGCCTGTCGGGTGGATCCCGGTTGGTCAAGGCCGGTGCAGACCCAGTCGCGCCTGCACAAAGGCAACTCGCCCCTGCACCGATGTTCTGGGCAGCAGAGTGGCGGAGTATCCCAACTGGCCAAGCGCGCGGCGCAGGCGGTGGTATTCATCCTGTGCGTCCGCAAACCCGTGTCGGCGCGCGCCGGTCTGCTCATAGATCTCGGGCCAGGGCGGGGCCAGGAACACGGTGTGATCATAGCGCGGTGCACCTGCAAGCGTGCGGGCCAGGGGCACGCCGGCGCTGTGGTCAAGCGCCACCGCTGCATCCACAAGCCCGCGGTCGAAGACCACCGGCCCGCTGCACCCTGTGGCGTCCTCAAGATCGTCCCGTGCAAGGGTGATGGCGCTGCGGGCAAATGCGGGCATGTCCAGCCATGGCAGCGGGCCGCCGCGCGCCAGAATGCGCTGGCCGGGTTCGTGAACCACGGCCCAGCCAGCTGTGCCAAGCGCGGCAATCAGGCTTGATTTGCCGCCGCCCGAACAGCCTGTGACAAGGATATTCGGTGCCATCGGGTCACCTGCGATATGTTGGGGGAAGGGGGGGCGCCCGGTCGGGCGCAGATCCCGGCACCGCAACGTTGCGGTGCCGGGGGTATCAGTGGTCCGATCAGCTGTGGATCGGGCCGTCGCCGCAGGCCAGCGCGGCTTCGCGCACGGCCTCGGAATAGGTCGGGTGCGCGTGGCAGGTCAGTGCGATGTCTTCGGCGGATGCGCCGAATTCCATGCCGACGCAGATCTCGTGGATCAGATCGCCCGCCGCCGGGCCGATGATGTGGCAGCCCAGGATCCGGTCGGTTTCGGCATCCGCCAGCAGTTTGACAAACCCGTCACCCGCGAAATTCGCCTTGGCGCGCCCGTTGCCCATGAAGCTGAACTTGCCAACCTTGTAGGCGCGGCCCTGTTCCTTGAGCTCTTCTTCGGTGGCGCCCACATTGGCGACCTCGGGGTGGGTGTAGATGACACCGGGGATCACGCCATAGTTCACGTGGCCATGTTTCCCGGCAACCTGTTCTGCGGCAGCCATGCCTTCGTCTTCGGCCTTGTGCGCCAGCATCGGCCCGTCGATGCAGTCGCCGATCGCATAGATGCCGGGCACGTTGGTCTGCCAGTCCTGGCCAACCTTGATCTGGCCGCGCGGGCTCAGTTCGACGCCAAGCGCGTCCAGTCCCAGACCGTCGGTAAAGGGCTTGCGGCCGGTCGCCACCAGCACCACGTCGGCTTCGATCTGGTGTTCGCTGTCATCCTTGCGCAGCGTGTAGGTGACCTTGGCCTTGGTCTTGCTGGCTTCGGTCTTTTGCACCGCAGCACCCATGACAAAGTTGATGCCCTGTTTCTTGAGCATGCGCTGAAAGGTCTTTTGCACCTCGCCGTCCATGCCCGGTGTCACCACGTCAAGGAATTCGACCACGGTCACATCCGCGCCCAGACGCTTGTAGACGCTGCCCAGCTCCAGCCCGATCACGCCTGCGCCGATCACCACCATGGATTTCGGCACCTTGCCCAGGCTCAGCGCCCCGGTCGAGGTCACGACAACCTTTTCATCAACCTCGACCCCCGGCAGGGCCGACGGCTCAGACCCGCTGGCGATGATGATGTTCTTGGCGGTATGAACCTCGTCGCCGACCTTTACCTGACCGGCAGCGGGGATCGACCCCCAGCCTTTCAGCCAGTCGATCTTGTTCTTCTTGAACAGGAATTCGATGCCCTTGGTGTTCTGGCCGATGGTGTCGTCCTTATAGGCCTGCATCTGTTTCCAGTCGACCTTGGGCTTGGCACCCTTGAGCCCCATGGTTTCGAAATTGTGCTCGGCCTCGTGCAGCATATGGCTGGCATGCAGCAGCGCCTTGGACGGGATGCAGCCGACGTTCAGACAGGTCCCGCCAAGCGTGTCGCGGCCTTCGACCACGGCGGTCTTGAGGCCCAGCTGGGCGCAGCGGATGGCACAGACATAGCCGCCGGGTCCGGCGCCGATTACGATGACGTCATAGTTTGCCATGGGTCAGGTCCTTTGAGGTTTGGGCGCGCGGTCCGCCGCGATCCCGTCAGTTGAGATTGTCGCCCGTCACACCAGCGCCGAAACGAGCATGGCCAGCGTCGCAAACAGGCTCAGCATCCAGATCACCGTGCGCCAGGGCATCCAGCCCAGGGCATAGGCGGGGATGTAAAGCACCCGTGCGGCCAGATAGATCCACGCGCAGGCGGCGGTGAATGCGGTGCCCTGCTCGCTCAGCGTCAGAACAAGAACGGCGATGGCAAACAGCGGCAGCCCTTCGGAATAATTCGCAAGCGCGCGGTGCATGCGCCCGACCACGCCGGGCCGCGCCACGGGTTCGTCCCGCGGCCCCATGGCCTGCTGGACGTCAAGCTTGCCGTGGCCTGCGGCCAGGTAAATCATGAACTGCACAATCCAGAGCAGCGCAGCAAGGGTCAGAGCGGTAAGTTCAGGGGTCATGGGCGTTCCCACCATTGTGTTCACAGTCGGGCATTGGGGGCCTTAAGGCCCGGACGGAACGGCGGCTGGCCGGGGCACCGGCCAGCCGCCCATGGGATCACAGATCCATCAGCAGGCGGCGGGGATCTTCCAGCGCCTCTTTCACGCGGACCAGGAAGGTCACGGCGCCTTTGCCGTCGACGATGCGGTGGTCATAGCTCAGCGCCAGGTACATCATCGGGCGGATCTTGATTTCGCCACCGATCACCATGGGCCGGTCCTGGATCTTGTGCATGCCCAGGATCCCCGATTGCGGGGGGTTCAGGATGGGCGACGACATCAGCGAGCCATAGACCCCGCCATTCGAAATGGTAAAGGTGCCGCCCTGCATTTCGGCCATGCTGAGCTTGCCGTCGCGGGCGCGCTTGCCCTTTTCGGCGATGGCCTTTTCGATCTCGGCAAAGGACATCTTGTCGGTGTCGCGGATCACCGGCACCACAAGACCCTGCGGGGTGCCTGCGGCAACGCCCATATGGACAAAGTTCTTGTAGACGATGTCGGTGCCGTCGATCTCGGCATTGACCTCGGGCACCTCTTTGAGGGCATGACAGCAGGCCTTGGTGAAGAAGGACATGAAGCCAAGCCGCACGCCGTGCTTCTTCTCGAAGAGATCCTTGTATTCCTTGCGCAGCGCCATGACCTCGGTCATGTCGACCTCGTTATAGGTGGTCAGGATCGCGGCGGTGTTCTGCGCATCCTTGAGGCGCTTGGCGATGGTCTGACGCAGACGGGTCATCTTGACCCGCTCCTCGCGGGCGGCGTCTTCGGCAGCCACGGGGGCGCGGGGGGCCTGGGCAGGCTGGGCGGGCGCGGTCGCCGCAGGCGCCGGGGCCGTACCAGCCGCCAGAGCCTTTTGCACGTCTTCCTTCATGATGCGCCCGTCACGGCCCGTGCCGGTCACTGCGTCCGCACTGATCCCGGCCGCGGCCATGGCCTTTTCGGCGGACGGGGCATTGGCCACGTCCTTGCCACCAGCGGCCGGGGCCGCTGCGGGGGCGGCGGCTGCCGGAGCGGCGGCAACGACGGCACCCGATGCCGACAGAACCGCCAGCTTGGCCGACGCGTCGACGGTGGCGCCTTCGGGGGCGACGATTTCAGCCAGCACACCGGCGGCGGGGCTGGGGACTTCGACGCTGACCTTGTCGGTTTCCAGCTCGCACAGCATCTCGTCCTGGGCGACGGCATCGCCAACCTGCTTGAACCAGGTGCTGACGGTGGCCTCGGTCACCGATTCACCAAGGGTCGGTACCATCACGTCGACGTTGTCACCGCCACCCGCTGCGGGAGCTTCGGCGGCCGGTGCTGCGGCAGCGGCGGGCGCGGGGGCCGCGCCTTCGCCTGCAGAGATCACGGCCAGCAGCGCGTCAACGCCCACGGTGGCGCCTTCGGCGGCGACGATCTCGCCCATGGTGCCGGCGGCGGGGCTGGGCACTTCGACGGTGACCTTGTCGGTCTCCAGCTCGCACAGCATCTCGTCCACGGCGACCGCATCGCCGGGTTTCTTGAACCAGGTTGCCACGGTGGCTTCGGTCACGGATTCGCCCAGGGTGGGCACACGCACTTCGATCGTCATCTGATCACTTTCCTTCGATGGTCAGCGCTTCGTCAATCAGCGCTGCTTGCTGGGCTTTGTGTTGGCTGGCAAGGCCCGTCGCGGGCGAGGCCGATGTGGCGCGGCCGGCATAGGCCGGGCGCTTGTGCTTGGCGTTGATGCGCCCCAGAACCCATTCGATGTTGGGTTCGATAAAGGACCATGCGCCCTGGTTCTTGGGCTCTTCCTGACACCAGACCATTTCGGCGCCCTTGAACCGCTCAAGCTCTTTCACCAGCGAAATCGCCGGGAAGGGGTAATATTGCTCGATCCGCAGCAGATAGACATCGTCGATCCCGCGCGCATCGCGTTCTTCCAGCAGGTCGTAATAGACCTTGCCCGAACACATCACCACGCGGCGGATCTTGTCATCGCTCACCAGTTTGGTGTCGGAATTGCCGCGTTCCGCGTCATCCCACAGCACCCGGTGAAAGCTCGACCCGGTGGTGAAATCTTCGGCGCGCGACACCGCCATCTTGTGGCGCAGCAGCGATTTCGGCGTCATCAGGATCAGCGGCTTGCGGAAGCTGCGGTGGATCTGACGGCGCAGGATGTGGAAATAGTTCGCAGGCGTCGTGCAGTTGGCCACGATCCAGTTGTC
>JAOXSC010000189.1 GCA_025800215.1 Marinibacterium sp. | reverse complement strand
CCCGCGCGGCGCCACCCCCGAAGAGGACAAGGCGCTGGAGGCGGATCTGCTGGCCGATCAGAAAGAGCTGGCCGAACATCTGATGCTGCTGGATCTGGGCCGCAACGACACGGGCCGCGTGTCCAAGATCGGCACTGTGCGCCCGACCGAACAGTTCATCATCGAACGCTACAGCCACGTGATGCATATCGTGTCCAACGTGGTGGGCGAGCTGAACCCCGACAAGGACGCGCTGGATGCGTTCTTTGCGGGGATGCCTGCGGGCACCGTGTCGGGCGCACCCAAGGTCCGCGCGATGGAGATCATCGACGAGCTCGAGCCCGAAAAGCGCGGCGTCTATGGCGGCGGTGTGGGCTATTTCAGTGCCGGCGGCGACATGGACATGTGCATCGCCCTGCGCACCGCCATCGTGCAGGACCGCAAGCTTTACATTAAGGCCGGCGGCGGCGTGGTCTATGATAGCGACCCGCAGGCCGAATATATGGAAACCGTGCACAAATCCAACGCCATCCGCCGCGCGGCGGCCGATGCCGCGCGCTTTACCGGGCGCGGCAACAGCTGACGGTCCCGGCGCCTAGCGCGCCAGCAGCAGCGCCGACACCGGCGCAGGCTGCACCCGTGCCGCCACGGGGCCTGCCTGCCAGTCGGCCAGCGCCGTGATCGTGTCGGGGCGCATGCGGCCCAGCACGATCACCGGCAGGCCCTGACCGGCGCGCACACCGGCCTGATCCAGAAAGCGCCGGATCACCGTCGCCCCCTGCCCGGCCCCGTCAAGATCGCGCAGCACCGGCGCCACCGGCGCATCAAGCCCGTCCAGATCCGCGATCACCCCGCGCCCCGCCGCCAGCGCGGCGGCCACGCCTGTGGTTCCGGCATCGACCCCGCCGACGTCGAATACCGCCACCGATTTGGGCAGCAAAGCCATGCCCGTCGCCAGCGCGCTCAGATCGCGATTGGCCAGATCCGCACGCATCAGCGTTTCGAACCCTGCATCCCGGTAGCGTGCCATGCGCCGCGCGGCCTCAGGATGTGCGGGGTCGATGACAATCGACACCGGCAGGCCAAGCCCCTGCAGCTCTGCCAGATCCGCGCCATCGGGGCCGTCCAGCAGCATCACCGCCATCAGCGGCGCATCGCCACGCGCCACAAAGGGCGCCGCAAAGCGTTCCAGCGGCGGGCGGCCCGCGCGTTCGGGCATCGGGCGGAATTCCACGACCGCCTGCGGTTCGGGCGGCTGCAGGGATGTGATCGCCCGGCCCGCAGATCCCGGCACCTCGGGCAGCGCAGGCACAATGGGCTCGGGCGCGGCATCTGCCGGGGTGGGCCGCGGCGCGCCCGGAAGCTCGGGCGCCAGCGCGTCGGGGCGGGTCGGCGCGGGTTGAACGGTCAGCGCCTCGACCGGAACCGGTGCGGCGGCGCCGCTGTCGGGCGGGGCTGCGGGCCGCACCACCGGGGCGGGTTGGCTCGGATCCAGATCCAGCAGCACCGCATCACCGCCCGCGCCCGGATCGGCCGGCAGATCCAGCCCCGCCACCGCCCCAAAGACCGGTGCCGCCCCCACCAGATCGGGCCCCGCAGGCAGCGGCCGCAGCAACGACAGCGCCGCAAGACCCGCAAGACCCGCCGCGCCACCCACAATCATCCCGTTGAAAAACCCGCGTGCCAATTTTCTGCCTTCTTCATGTGCCTCTGGTCCGGGTGCAGCCGTGCCCCCGGACCGGTTTCGACCGTGCATGCGCGGCAGATGTCCCGACAGGCCTTGACGCTGCCGGACAAGCCTGAACATTTACCATCCTGACTATACCGTGCAGCGCCGCGCGCGCTCCACCCCCAATCTGGCCCGATCCCGGCCCCACTCTGACCCGCGAGGCGCCAAAGACATGCTTCTGCTGATCGACAACTACGACAGCTTTACCTACAACCTGGTTCATTTCTTTGGCGAACTGGGACACGAACCGGTCGTGCATCGCAACGACACGATCGACGTGCAGGCGGCGATGGCGCTGAACCCTGCGGGGATCGTGCTCAGCCCCGGCCCCTGTGACCCCGATCAGGCGGGCATCTGCCTTGCGCTGACCGAAGCCGCCGCCGAAGCGCGCATTCCGCTTCTGGGCGTGTGCCTGGGACATCAGACCATCGGCCAGGCCTTTGGCGGCCAGGTGGTGCGCTGCCATGAAATCGTGCATGGCAAGATGGGGATCATGCATCATTCCGGTCAGGGGCTGTTTCGCGACCTGCCCACGCCCTTTGAAGCGACGCGCTATCATTCGCTGGTGGTCGACCGCGACAGCCTGCCCGAGAGCCTCGAGGTGACGGCCTGGCTCGAAGATGGCACGATCATGGGGCTTCAGCACAAGACGCTGCCGATCCACGGGGTGCAGTTCCACCCCGAATCCATCGCATCCGAGCACGGCCACGCGCTGCTGCAGAATTTCCTGAACGATCTGAAGGTTCCGGCATGAGCGACGCTCTGAAACCGCTGATCGGTGCCGCCGCTGATCGCCCGCTGACACGGGACGAGGCCGAAACCGCCTTTGGCATCCTCTTTGACGGCGATGCCACGCCCGCCCAGACCGGAGGGCTGCTGATGGCGCTGCGCACGCGCGGCGAAACGGTGGATGAATACGCCGCCGCCGCCGCCGTGATGCGCGCCAAATGCAACGCGGTGCGCGCGCCGCAGGGGGCGATGGACATTGTCGGCACCGGCGGCGATGGCAAGGGCACGCTGAACATTTCCACCGCGACGGCCTTTGTGGTGGCCGGTGCGGGGGTGGTGGTGGCCAAGCATGGCAACCGCAACCTGAGCTCGAAATCCGGCGCGGCAGATGCGCTTGGGCAGATGGGCGTCGATGTGATGGTCGGCCCCGAGGTGGTCGAACGCGCCCTGACCGAAGCCGGAATCGGGTTCATGATGGCGCCGATGCACCATCCGGCCACCGCCCATGTGATGCCCGCGCGGGCCGAGCTGGGCACGCGCACGATCTTCAACATCCTGGGGCCGCTCACCAACCCTGCGGGGGTGAAACGCCAGCTGACCGGCGCCTTCACCCGCGATCTGATCCGCCCCATGGCCGAAACGCTGCTGCGGCTGGGATCGGACAAGGCCTGGCTGGTGCATGGCTCGGACGGCACCGATGAAATCACCATCACCGGCGTCAGCTGGGTTGCGGCACTGGAAAACGGCGCGGTCACCGAACGCGAGCTGCATCCCGAAGATGCGGGCCTGCCCGTGCATGACTTTGACGCCATCCTGGGCGGTGACCCGGCCTATAACGCGGCCGCCTTTCGCGCGCTGCTGGCGGGCGAGCCGTCGGCCTATCGCGACGCGGTGCTGCTGAATGCGGCGGCCGCCCTGGTGGTGGCCGATGCCGCCCCCGACCTGCGCGCCGGGGTCGACATGGCCCGCCACAGCATCGACAGCGGCGCGGCGCAAACCCGGATCGACGCGCTGGCCCGCGTCACGCAGGCCGCCAAAGGAGGCGCAGAATGACCCCGACCATCCTCGACAAGATCAAAGCCTACAAGCTGGACGAGATCGCCGCCGCCAAGGCCGACACCCCTCTGTCCGCGCTCGAAGCCGATGCGCGCGCCCAGTCGCCCGTGCGCCCCTTTGCCGATGCGCTGCGTCACGCGGCGCGCTCGGGCTATGGGCTGATTGCAGAGATCAAGAAGGCGAGCCCCTCCAAGGGCCTGATCCGTGCCGATTTCAACCCGCCCGCCCTGGCCGAAGCCTATGCCGATGGCGGTGCGACCTGCCTGTCGGTGCTGACCGACACGCCCAGCTTTCAGGGCGCGCCCGACTACCTGCGCGCGGCCCGTGCCGCCTGTGATCTTCCGGTGCTGCGCAAGGATTTCATGTATGACACCTATCAGGTTGCCGAAGCGCGTGCCTGGGGGGCCGACTGCATCCTGATCATCCTGGCCAGCGTCAGCGACGATCAGGCCGCCGAGCTCGAGGCCGCCGCCTTTGAGTGGGGCATGGATGTGCTGCTCGAGGTCCATGACCGCGCCGAGTTGGACCGCGCCGCCACGCTCAAAAGCCCGATGATCGGCATCAACAACCGCGATCTGAACACCTTTGTGACGACGCTCGACACCACCAAGGCGCTGGCCAAACATGTGCCCGCAGATCGCATGATCATTTCCGAAAGCGGGCTCAATTCCCCCGCCGAACTGGCCGAGATCGCCATGTATGGCGCGCGCAGCTTCCTGATCGGCGAAAGCCTGATGCGGCAGGACGACGTGACCGCTGCGACCCGCGCGCTGCTGGCCAATCCGCTGGTGCCGGGGGCGATGTGATGGCGCTGACCCATTTTGATGCCAAGGGCGACGCCCATATGGTCGATGTGTCCGACAAACCCGTGACCGACCGCATCGCGGTGGCCGAAGGGCATGTGAAAATGGCGCCCGACACCTATGCGATGATCGCCGATGGCCGGGCCAAGAAGGGCGATGTGCTGGGGGTGGCGCGTCTGGCGGGGATCATGGGGGCCAAAAAGACCCCCGATCTGATCCCGCTCTGCCATCCGCTGCCGGTGACCAAGGTGGCGCTGGAACTGACGCTGGATCCCGATCTGCCCGGCGTGCACATCCAGGCCACTGTCAAGACCGCCGGTCAGACCGGCGTCGAGATGGAGGCCCTGACCGCCGTCAGCACCGCCGCTCTGACCGTCTATGACATGGTCAAGGCCGTGGACAAGGCGATGGAGATCGGCGGGCTGCGCGTGCTGCTCAAGGATGGCGGCAAGTCGGGCCGATACGAGGCATGATCTCTGTCGCCGAGGCCCGCGCCGCGCTCTTTGCCCTGGCCCCCGATCTGGGTGACGAAACCGTGCCCCTGGCCGAGGCCGCAGGCCGCGTGCTCAGCGCCCCGGTTGCGGCCCGGCGCGATCAGCCGCCCTTTGCCGCATCGGCGATGGATGGCTATGCGCTCAAAGGCGTCGAGGCGGATGAACACGCCCAGTTCAAGGTGATCGGAGAGGCCGCCGCAGGCCATGGCTTTGAGGGCCGTGTCGGGGCCGGTCAGGCGGTGCGCATCTTTACCGGCGCGCCGGTGCCCGAAGGGGCCGATTTTGTGGTCATTCAGGAAGATACCAGCCGCGCGGGCGATGTGATCACGCTGATCTCGGCCCCCGGTTCGGGCAGCAATATCCGCCCCGCCGCCGGTGATTTTGCCGCAGGAACAGTGTTAGACGCGCCGCGCCTGCTGCGCGCCGCCGACATCGCGCTGCTGGCGGCCATGAATGTCGACAGGGTCACGGTGCGGCGCAAGCCGGTGGTGGCGCTGATCTCGACCGGGGACGAGCTGGTGATGCCCGGCGAAGCGCCCGGCCCCGATCAGATCATCGTGTCGAACACCTTTGGTCTGGCCGCGCTTTTGGAGGCAGCCGGGTGCACCGCCCGCATGCTGCCCATTGCGCGCGACACCCGCGACAGTCTCAGAACCGTGTTCGATCTGGCGCGCGGCGCCGATCTGATCGTCACCATCGGCGGGGCGTCGGTGGGCGATCATGACCTGGTGGCCGATGTGGCCGCCGAGCTGGGCATGGAGCAAAGCTTTTACAAGGTGGCCATGCGCCCCGGCAAACCGCTGATGGCCGGGCGCCTTGGCGACACGCCGATGGTGGGGCTGCCGGGCAACCCGGTCTCGGCCATGGTGTGCGGGCATGTGTTCGTGCTGCCCATGCTGCGCGCGGCCCTGGGTCTGGGCGCCAGCGCCCCCGAGGCGCGCTCAGCCCCCCTGGCCCACCCGCTGCCCGAAAACGGGCCGCGTGAACATTACATGCGCGCGAAGATCGGCCCGCAAGGTCTTGACGTTGCAGACAATCAGGACAGTTCGCTGCTGACGGTCCTGGCCCGCGCCGACGCGCTGGTGATCCGCCCGCCCCATGACCCTGCGCGCGCCGCAGGCGACGTGGTACGCTACCTGCCGCTTTAGGATTTTACCTTAACCTTTCGTTAGTTGACACAAAACAGGAACATGCGTAGAACAAAACTGGATTGACGCCAGAGGGAGTCCAGGAATGCTGACCAAGAAACAGCTTGATCTGCTCGAGTTCATTCATGACCGCCTGCAACGCGACGGTGTCCCGCCCAGCTTTGATGAAATGAAACTGGCGCTGGATCTGCGATCGAAATCGGGGATCCACCGGCTGATCACGGCGTTGGAAGAACGCGGCTTCATCCGGCGTCTGGCGCATCGGGCGCGGGCCATCGAAATCCTCAAACTGCCCGACAGCCTGGCCAAGACCAAAGGGTTCACGCCGCAGGTGATCGAAGGGGGCGCGCCGGTGCCCGCCAACAGCCAGCCTGCCACGATCCATGCAATGGAACTGCCGGTGATGGGCAAGATCGCCGCCGGTGTGCCGATCGAAGCCATCAGTCAGGTGTCGCATCACGTGGCCGTGCCGGGGCAGATGCTGTCGGGGGCGGATGCCCATTACGCGCTTGAAGTCAAAGGCGATTCGATGATCGACGCGGGCATCAATGACGGCGATGTGGTGGTGATCCGCGAAACCGCCGTGGCCGACAATGGCGACATTGTCGTGGCCCTGGTCGAAGATCACGAAGCCACCCTGAAACGGTTCTACCGGCGCGGCAATTCCATCGCGCTCGAAGCCGCAAACCCCGCCTATGAAACCCGCGTCCTGCCCGAAGACAAGGTCAAGGTTCAGGGCCGTCTTGTGGGCCTGATCCGCAGCTACTGATCGCTAATCCCTGGGCGTCCAGAGGCGCTGGCCCGCCAGATCCCGTGCGCTGACGATACGGTCGGGATAGAGCGCCAGCGCGCCGCTGATCCGCAGCGTGTCGGGGCCATAGATCCGGCAGGGCCCCGTGGGGGCGATCTCCACCGCGCTGACCACGATCTGGCCCTTGGTGCAGCGGGTAAAGCCCTTGGCCGCGCGCTTGCCGGTGATGTGCACAACCTCGCGCCCCAGGGCGGGCAGATGCGGCGGCCCGTCGTCACGGGGCCAGCGGGATGCCGCCCCGGCCTGATCGGCGCCGTCTCCGTCATTTTCCAGCCAGACCCCGGCGACAAACCCCGCCCCGCGTGGCTTGGACAGGGCACGGCCCGCATCCGTCATCACCCCAACCAGCCCGCCGGTATCGGCAATCAGAACCGGGGGCCGTTCGACCTGCGCCCAAAGCACGATCGCCGCCCCCAGCGGCGCCAGCCCCAGCCAGCGCAACCGCCCCTGCCAGAGGATCCCCCAGAGCGCGCCAAGCGCGATCAGGGGCAGCACCACCGCATCGGGGCTCGGCACAAACCCCTGCGCCTGCGGCAGATCCGCAACCCGGTGCGCCACGCCCAGGATCCAGCGCAGCCCCTGCCCCATCAGCCACAGCCCGACCCCCTGCAGCCCCAGCGGCACCAGGCACAGCGCCAGAACCGCCGCCGGGATCACCAGCACGCCCATCACGGGCACGCTCAGCAGGTTGGCCAGCAACCCGTATTTCGCCATGGCATTGAAATGCGCCGCGCCCACCGGCGCCGTCGCCGCCCCCGCGACCGCCGATGACATCACCACCCCCAGCACCGGCGCGATCCAGGCCGGGCCCAGCGACACCGCCCCGTCGCGCATCCAGCCGAACACCGCCACCAGCGCCGTTGTGGCGGCAAAAGACATCTGGAAACCGGGGCTCAGCAGGGCTTCGGGGCGCAGCATCAGCACGATCAGCGCCGCGATGGCCACCGCCCGCAGGCTCAGCGCGCGGCGATCACAGATCACCGCCAGCAGCGCCACCGCCACCATGACAAAGGCCCGTTCGGTCGCGATATTGCCCCCCGACAGCGCCAAATAGCCCGCCGCCACCACCAGCGCCACGGCGGCCGCGATCTTGCGCACCGGCAGGCGCAGCGCCAGCACCGGGATCAGCGCCAGCCCATAGCGCAGAACGCCAAAGACAAACCCCGCCAGCAGCCCCATATGCAACCCCGAAATCGCCAGAAGATGCGCCAGATTGCTCGCCCGCAGATCATCGAGCGCGCCCTGCGACACGCCGCTGCGGTCGCCCGTCGTCACCGCCGCCGCAAACCCGCCCACGTCGCCCGGCAGCGCCGCGCGCATCGCCTGCGACACCGCCATGCGCAGCCGAAAGATCCGCAGCGCAGCACCTTCGGGCGGGGCCACCGTCAGCACCGGAACGCGCGTATAGCCCACGCCGCCCAGTTGCTGGAACCAGGCGTGGCGGCGAAAATCAAAGCCTCCGGGCTCGACCGGGCCCTGGGGGGGCGACAGATGCGCGGTGGTCATGACCCGCGCACCGGGCAGCACGGCCGCGCCCACCGCATCGCCATGCAGCGACACCCGCACCCGCCCCGGCAGCCGGTCGGGCGATGTGCGCGCCAGAATCACCCGATCCAGCGTCAGGCGCAGCGCGTCCGAGGCCGACCGGTCCATCGCAACCACCCGCCCTTCGACCGGGCCATAATAGCGAAAATCGAGCACGGGCGCGGCGATGCGATGGGCACGCGCCCCGGCCAGACAGGCCCCCGCCGCCACCAGCGCCAGCCCATACCCCAAGGGCGACCAGATCCCCGGCCTGACCCACGCCCAGACAAAGGTGATCAGCCCCAAAGCAGCCAGAGCCGCATAGAGCCCCCCGCCCGGTTCGACCGGCAGGCTGAAATAGCCACCGATGCCCAAGCCCAGGCAGACCGGCGCCCAGGGCAGCAGATGCCCGCGCTGACCCAGCCATTCATCCAGACATTCACGATGGATCCGGGCCAAGGCCTGCATGTCTGCCCCCTGCTTGCTCCGCGCCGCAGCGCCCGGTATGCAGGCGCAAATCCTATTCCCCGCATGGTTAGCAAAAGGTAAATCCCAGCCTATGACCGAGACCGTCGTTACCCGGTTCGCCCCGTCCCCCACCGGTTTTCTGCACATTGGCGGTGCCCGCACGGCGCTGTTCAACTGGCTTTACGCACGCGGCCGCGGCGGCAAGTTCCTGCTGCGCATCGAAGACACCGATCGCGAACGCTCGACCCCCGAAGCCACGGCTGCGATCCTGCAGGGCATGGCGTGGCTGGGGCTCGATCACGATGGAGACGTGATCAGCCAGTTCGCCCGCGCCGACCGCCATGCCGAGGTGGCCCATGATCTGCTGGCCCAGGGCAAGGCGTACAAGTGCTTTTCCAGCCAGGATGACATCGCGGCCTTCCGCGACGCCGCCCGCGCCGAAGGCCGCAGCACCCTGTTCCGCAGCCCCTGGCGCGACGCGGACCCCGCCGACCATCCCGACGCGCCCTATGTGGTGCGCATCAAGGCGCCGCAGGATGGTCAGACCGTGATCCGCGACCAGGTGCAGGGGGATGTGACGATCCGCAACGATCAGCTGGATGACATGATCCTGCTGCGCAGCGATGGCACGCCTGTCTACATGCTGGCGGTGGTGGTCGACGATCACGATATGGGCGTGACCCATGTGATCCGGGGGGACGATCACCTCAACAACGCCGCGCGTCAGATGATGATCTACACCGCCATGGGCTGGGATGTGCCGGTCTGGGCGCATATCCCGCTGATCCACGGGCCGGACGGCAAGAAACTGTCGAAACGCCACGGCGCGCTTGGGGCGCAGGAATATCAGGCCATGGGCTATCCGGCCGCCGGGATGCGCAACTATCTGGCCCGTCTGGGCTGGAGCCATGGCGATGACGAATTCTTTACCGACGCTCAGGCGTGCGACTGGTTCGACTTTGACGGAATCGGCAAAAGCCCGGCCCGGTTCGACACCAAGAAACTGGAAAATCTCTGCGGCCAGCACATCGCCATCACCCAAGACGCCGCGTTGCGGCAGGAGATCTCGGCCTATCTTGACGCCAGCGGCCAGCCCGCCCTGACCGACGTACAGTCACGCGGGCTTGAAGACGCGATGTATTGCCTCAAGGAGCGCGCGCGGACATTCCCAGAACTGCTTGATAAAGCAGAATTTGTTCTTGCCGCGCGCCCGATTTCGCCCGACGCGAAGGCGGCCAAGGCGCTTGATTCAGTATCCCGTGGTATACTGGGTGAATTGACGCCGCATCTGCAAAGTGTTAGCTGGATCCGTGAAGAGCTTGAGGCATCTCTCAACGGGTTTGCCGAAGCCAAGGGCACCAAGTTCGGCAAACTGGCCGGGCCCTTGCGTGCCGCACTGGCCGGACGCGCGGCGACGCCGTCCGTGTTTGACATGATGCTGGTGCTGGGCCGCGATGAAACGGTGGCCCGGATCCAAGACGCAGCCACGGGCGAACCGGTGTAATAAACGGTTTACTCTGGCAGATTACCACCTACCCTGCGCCCCAAAGGGCGCAGCGCTGGTCGCGCGGGATGGCGATGCCCCGCCTGCGCTTTGATTAGGAAGGGACATCCATGACCGATACGAAACGCACAGCCACGCTCACGATTGATGACCAGTCATACGAGCTGCCGATCCATTCGCCCACGGCCGGTCCCGATGTGCTGGACATCCGCAAGCTGTATGGCCAGGCGGGCGTGTTCACCTACGATCCGGGCTTTACCTCGACCGCATCCTGCGACAGCACCATCACCTTCATTGATGGCGGCAAGGGCGAGCTGCTGCATCGCGGCTATCCGATCGACCAGCTGGCGGGGAAATCGCATTACCTCGAAGTCTGTTATCTGCTGCTTTACGGTGAACTGCCGAGCGCGGCACAGCTGGAAGATTTCGAAACCCGTGTGACCCATCACACCATGCTGCACGAGCAGATGCACAATTTCTTCCGCGGCTTCCGCCGGGATGCGCATCCGATGGCGAT
>JAOXSC010000141.1 GCA_025800215.1 Marinibacterium sp. | reverse complement strand
GTGTTCTGGAACGGCAGCACGGTCAGCACTTCGCCCATCGTGACTTCGCCGGAATCGATCGATGCTCGGATGCCGCCGCCATTCTGCAGGGCCACCTGAATGCCCTGATCCTTGACCCGGTCCAGCATCGCATCCGCAATCAGCGAGCCCATGGCGCATTCGCGCGCCCGGCAGTCTTCGCGCGCGCCGATGATCTCTTCGGCGGTTTCCGCAACCACGCGTTCCTTCATCTCGGCGATCGGAGCACCCATTTCCGCGATCCGCGCGGCGATGTCGGCATCAGGTTCGAACGACGCATCCAGCAGCACCGGTTCGCCGCTGACCGCCGTCAGGTTGCCGTCGTCGTCAAAGGTCAGCTCGAGCATGCCCAGGTATTTGGTATAGGCATAGGCCTGCGCCACGGGCACATCCCCGACCATCACGGGATAGGGGCCTTCGGCACGCTCGGCCGTGTTGGACAGCAGCGTATGCGAATGCCCGCCAATCACCACGTCGATGCCGTCCACCGCTTCGGCAATGGCAATATCCTTGGGCAGGCCCACATGGGTCAGCGCGATGATCTTGTTGACACCATCGGCCTGCAGGGCCGCCACGTCTTCGCGCAGGGCTTCGATTTCATCGGCAAAGATCACGTCTTCGCCCGGGCTCGATGTTTCCACGGTATCCGTGGCCAGCGCCGACACGATCCCGATCTTTTCGCCGCCGACCTCAAGCACCAGCGCATTTTCGACCTTGCCGTTCAGCTCGGCCGAATTGCTCAGATCGAGGTTCCCCGACAGGACCGGAAAGCTGACCGCGTCGATGAACCCGGCCAGGCCCGCGGGGCCGTCATCAAATTCGTGGTTGCCCACGGCCATCGCGTCATAGCCGATGGCTTCCATGAATTCGGCTTCGGCGGCACCTTTGTAGGTGGTGTAGAACAGCGAGCCCTGGAACGGGTCACCGGCATCCAGCAGCAGCACATTGGCATCGCCCAGTTCGGCGCGCTTCTGGTCAATGGCGGTTTTCAGACGCGCCATGCCGCCGAAACATTTCCCTTCGGCTTCATCGTCGGCCTTACAGGTCGAATCATACTTGTTGATCGATTCGACGCGGCTGTGGATGTCATTGGTGTGCAGGATGGTCAGCTTGTATTCGGCCGAGGCCAGCCCGGCGCTCAGCGCGAGCAGCGCCGCCGAGCTCAGCAAACGTGTGATCATCTGAAATACTCCTTCATGCGTCTGATGGGCCAGACTGTGCCGCGTTTCTGTCGTCAGGAAAAGCCTTTAGGCCAATGACGGGCCCGCCGCCGCGCGGCAGCGCACAATCATCGCCCATGATGCTTGACCCGCAGCGCGCCGCGGGGCATCAGCAAACCATGCTGATCTACAAGATATTCCGCGCCCCGGAATGGGCCGCGCTGCAGGCCGCAGGTGAAAGCGCCGGTGCGCCGGTGGATCTGGCCGATGGCTTTGTGCATTTCTCAACCGCCGAACAGGCCGCCGAAACCGCCGCAAAGCATTTCGCCGGAGAAGGCGATCTGGTGCTGCTGGCGCTGGACAGCGACACCCTGGGCGAGGCGTTGAAATGGGAACCGTCGCGCGGGGGCGCGCTGTTTCCGCATCTTTACCGTGACATCCGCATGGACGACATCCTGTGGAGCGTGCCGCTGCCCCTGATCGACGGCGCGCATGTCTTTCCAAAGGATATGGCATGACCGACTACATCGACCCCGAGCGCGCCCAGTTTGACACTTTCAAGGCGCTGGATCGTGACCAGCCGATCGAAATGCTGAACCTGGTCCGCTTCCGCGACGTCGCCGCCTATCCGCAGGATCACGCCCTGGCCGATGCCGGGCTGAGCGGCGCCGAAGCCTATCGCAACTACGGTGCCGACACCGCCCCGATCATTGCCCGGCTTGGCGCCAGCATCGTCTGGCGCGGTGCGTTTCAATCGGTTCTGATCGGCCCCGATGGCGAAGCATGGGACGAAATCTTTGTGGCCCGCTACCCCACCGCACATGCGTTTCTGGACATGGTGACGGACCCTGACTATCAGCGCGCGGTCGTGCATCGACGCGCCGCCGTGGCGACATCGCGGCTGATCCGCTGCGGATCGCTCGCCCCCGGAAAGAGCTTTGGATGACCCCTTTAGAACGTCTAGGGCTTGCCGCCCTGCATCGCGTCGATCCCGAAACGGCCCATGGTCTGGCACTCAAGGCGTTGCAACGCGGGCTGACCCCGCGCCCCGGCCCGGTCACTTCGGACCGGCTGCGCACGACGCTGGCGGGGATCGACCTGCCCAACCCGGTGGGTCTGGCTGCCGGGTTTGACAAGAATGCCGAGGCGCTTGGCCCGCTGTCGCAATCGGGCTTTGGCTTTATCGAAGTCGGCGCCGCTACCCCGCGCCCGCAGCCCGGCAACCCCAAACCCCGGCTGTTTCGCCTGACCGAAGACCGCGCCGCGATCAACCGGTTCGGCTTTAACAATGACGGCATGGAGCAGATCGCAACCCGCCTGGCCGCGCGCCCTGCGGATGCGGTGATCGGGCTCAATCTGGGGGCCAACAAAGACAGTGCCGACCGCGCCGATGATTTTGCCCGCGTGCTGACGCGCTGCGGCGAGCATCTCGATTTTGCCACCGTCAATGTCAGCTCTCCCAACACCGAAAAGCTGCGCGACCTGCAAGGGGCCGAGGCGCTCCGGGGTCTGCTGGGCGGTGTCATTGCCGCCCGCGACGGGCTGGGTCGCGCGTTGCCGGTGTTCCTCAAGATCGCGCCGGATCTGACCGACGCCGAGCTTGCCGAAATCGCGGCTGTGGCGCGTGACACCGGGGTGGATGCGATCATCGCGACCAACACCACCCTGTCGCGCGACGGGCTGCGCAGCGCGCATCGCGATGAAACCGGCGGGCTGTCGGGGGCACCGCTGTTCGAACGCGCGACCCGCGTGCTGGCGCGGCTGAGCGCGGAAACCGACGGGCAGATCCCGCTGATCGGTGTGGGCGGGATTGCATCGGCCGATCAGGCCTATGCCAAGATCCGCGCAGGCGCATCAGCGGTTCAGCTTTATACCGCGCTGGTCTTTGGCGGCGTGTCGCTGGCCGGTGACATTGCGCGCGGGCTGGATACGTTGCTGGCACGCGACGGCTTTGCCAGCGTGACCGATGCGGTGGGCACCGGGCGCGCGGCCTGGCTTTGACCCGTCAGGCGGCGGCTGCGCGTTCCAGGGCCGGATAGCGCAGCCCCAGCGTGACGCCCCGCGCCACAAAGGACAGCAGAAACGCCAGCCACAGTCCGTGATTGCCAAAGCCCGGCACCAGCAGCGCCAGCGCCAGCCCATAGATCACCGCGCTGACGGCCATCATGTTGCGCATATCCGCCGTGCGGGTGGCCCCGATAAAGATCCCGTCCAGCATGAAGGCCGCGACCCCCAGCACCGGCATCACCGCCGCATAGGGCAGAAAGATCCGCGCAGTCTGCTGCACCTGAGGCGCCTTGGCCATCAGGTCGATGATGGCGGGGCCGATGCTCCAGAACACCAGCGCCAGCAGCGCCGACACGATCAGCCCCCACAGGCTGGTCCGCAGCGCCGCCAGCCGCAGCCGCGACCGCTGGCGCGCGCCCATGGCCTGCCCCACCAGCGTTTCGGCGGCAAAGGCAAACCCGTCAAGCCCGTGGGACGTGATCATCAGGAACTGCATCAGCACCTGATTGGCGGCCAGCTCGGCTTCGCCAAAGCCCGCGCCGAAGAACATGAAGGACAGGATGATCGCTTCGAGCAGGAGCGAGCGCAGCAGAATATCGCGGTTCACCGCCAGCATGTGGCGCAGCCGGCCCGCGTCAAAGACCAGCGCGGCATTGCGCCAGTCGGGCCCGGCAAACACCGCCCGGCACAACCACAGGCCCAGCACCAGCCCCGACAATTCAGCGATCACCGTGGCCGATGCGACCCCACCGACGCCCCAGCCCAGCCCCAGCACGAACCACAGATCCAGCAGGATGTTCACGCCATTGGTCAGCAATTGCAGCGCCAGCACCGCACCGGCGCGTTCCTGTGCGATCAGCCAGCCGGTGATGCCGAACATCGCAATCGCCGCCGGGGCCGACCAGATGCGGATCTGCATATAGTCGCGGGCCAGGGCTTCGACCTCGGGCGTGGCCGGTGAAACAAGAAACGCCCCGGCAAAGATCGGCCCCTGCAGCACGATCAGCGCCAGCCCCCCGGCCCCGCCGATCAGCAGCGCTCGGCTGAGCAGGGCCGCCACCTCGGCCCGGTCCCCGGCCCCAAGCGCCTGGCTGGTCAGCCCCACCGTACCCATGCGCAGAAACCCGAACAGCCAGTACACCGCCGACAGGATCACCGCGCCGATGCCCACCGCGCCAATGGGGGCCGCCGCCCCCATCTGCCCCACCACGCCGGTATCCACCGCGCCCAGGATCGGCACGCTGGCATTGGCCAGCACGATGGGCAGGGCGATCTTCAGGACGCGGGCATGGGACAGCGGTGGCGCCGTCGCGCCCGTGTCAGTCGTCGTCACGGTCGGCCCGTTCCGGCATCACGAAATGCCCTGCCCCCTGGGCGATGGGGCGGCTGCGATTGTCCTGCCAGGCTTCGGCATGGACCGACGCATAGCGCCGCCCCAGCCGGGTGATGCGCGCGCGCGCATAGGCGTCGCGCGGCAGGCCAGAGCGCAGATAGTCGATGGTGAAATCCACCGTCTTGGGCAGGCGCGGCAGATCTCCCGCCTCGAGCTGGGCGACGTCGATCAGCCCGCTTTCGAAATCGTCCCAAAGGTATTCCCAGCTTAGCGCCATGACAGCGGTGGTTTCCAGAAACGCCGCCGTCACCCCGCCATGCAGCGCAGGCAGCATCGGGTTCCCGATCAGCTTGTCATCAAAGGTCAGAACGCCTGTCAGTTCGTCGCCCCGGCGATCAAAGCTGATGCCCAGAAACCGGTTATAGGGCACGCAGGACGCCAGCGCCCTGAGCGCGGCATCGCGGCGTTGCTTGACCACCTGCACGGGTTCGGGATGCGGTTTTGTCATGTTGGATCAGCCCACTGTAAAAGACCCGGTCGCCGCGGCAACGGGGCTGTCGGGATCGTCATCGAAGGCTTCGGCGCGCACAAAGGCGACCGAACGCGTGATGTGGTGGCAGGTTGCACGCGCACGCACCGCCTGACCGGGCGTCGCACCGCGCATATAGTCGATACGCAGATCAAGCGTGGCGGTGCTGGGCGGGGTGGCCGGGTGGCACATCACTGCGGCACCGCAGCACGTATCCATCAGCGCCGACACCGCGCCACCATGGATCACCCCCGTCTTGGGGTTCCCCACCAGGTGTTCGCCATAGGGCATGACGATCTCGGCCTCGCCATTTCCGATTTCGAGGATTTCGAGCCCAAGCGCCTTGGCGTGGGGGATCAGTTCGATGAACTGTTTTGCTATTCTTGTCTTGTCGACCATCCTGGCATTCCTCGTTCGCGTCTCAACTTTATGGCGGCGCGCGCATGCCGGGGGCAACCCCCGATGGTCGAGAACGGTTGCATGCCTTTCGCAATGGCCCTAGGTTCAGCCTCGCAAGGAGAGTACCCATGAGTGAATTCCGCCTTTCATTCAAAGAGATGTGCGCAAAGTTCGATGTGACTCCGCGCACGCTGCGGTATTACGAGTACATCGAACTGCTTCAACCCGAGCGTGAAGGCCGCTCAAGGTACTATGGTGCACGTGAATGCGCACGCATGGTGCTGATCCTTCGTGGCCGCAAATACGGGTTTCAGCTCGAAGAGATCCGCCAGTGGCTGTTGATGTACGAAAACGAAGGCAATGACGCGCAACTTCAGATCTTTGTGGAAATGGCCGACCGCCAGCTCAAGGAACTGGACGTTCAGCGCCAACAGCTTGACGAGGCGGTCGCAGAGCTGACCCAGATGCGCGACGACATCCTCAAGAACAGAAACTGACGTAACGTTATCCGCAGGATCGTCAGCACCGTTTTGTCCCCTTTTTCTGCTCTGCTATGGTCCCGGCATGGGGCGCTGGCCTGTGGTCGGTGTCTCTGCTCATGCTCACCTGGTGTCGGCCCATTGTGACGTAGCGTTTGACTTACGTAAACGTCAGCTCCGTGTTGTAAAGGGCCTGTCACCTGCACAGCTAACTATCATTGGGACAACAACGGACAGTTACGATGAGCGATGATACGATGACCATCCGCGAAATGTGCGACGCGTTCCAAGTGACGCCGCGCACGCTTCGGTTTTATGAGCAGAAGGAACTGCTGTTTCCGATCCGGGACGGGCAGAAACGTCTGTTTACCAAGCGTGATCGCGCCCGTCTGAAGCTGATCCTGCGCGGCAAGCGCTTTGGGTTCAGCCTGGAAGAGATCCGCCAGCTTCTCGAACTCTACCGCGCCGGGGAACACCAGCACACGCAGCTTGCCCGCACCCGCGAAGTGGCCCGTGAACGGCTGGCCGACATGGAGCGCCAGCGCGACGAGCTGGACGAGGCGATTGCAGACCTGCGCGACCAGCTCAACTGGGGCGAACGGGTTCTGGCGTCGATGTCCAACAAGGACGCCGCCGAATAACGCGCCGACGGCCGCACACCGCAGCACCCCCGGGCCATCGCGGCCCGGACCGCATCACCACATTTTCAACGCCTTGAGGTTTTAGGGAGAAGAACCGATGCCGACATACCGCGCACCGACCAAGGACATGCAGTTCATCCTGCACGATGTGCTCAACGTGAGCCAATCGGACATTCCGGGTTATTCCGAGCTGGAAGCCGATTTCACCAATGCCGTTCTCGAAGAGGCGGGCAAGGTGGCCAGCGAAGTGCTGACACCGCTGAACGTGGTGGGTGACACCGAAGGCTGTACTCTGGAAAACGGCGTCGTGCGCACGCCCACCGGCTTCAAGGCCGCGTTTGACCAGGTCAAGGAAGGCGGCTGGACCGGGCTGGACATGCCCGAAGAATTCGGCGGCCAGAACATGCCCTATCTGATGGGCACCGCCGTGGGCGAGATGTTCTCGTCCGCCAACCAGGCGTTCACCATGTACCAGGGCCTGACCCATGGTGCAGCTTCGGCGATCCTGGCACACGGGTCGGACGAACAGAAAGCCACCTATCTGCCGAACATGGTCAGCTGCGAATGGACCGGCACCATGAACCTGACGGAACCGCATTGCGGCACCGATCTGGGCATGATGCGCACCAAGGCCGAACCGCAGGCCGATGGCAGCTACAAGATCACCGGGCAGAAGATCTTCATCTCGGCCGGTGAGCACGACATGGCCGACAACATCATCCACCTGGTGCTGGCCAAGATCGTCGGCGGCCCCGAAGGCATCAAGGGTGTGTCGTTGTTCAT